>JBKPQV010000557.1:0-18032 GCA_046734235.1 Acidobacteriota bacterium | reverse complement strand
CCCTTAATCGCTTCTTTTGAAACTACCGATTTCTCGTCGGCCAACACCCGAAAGAGAATCCGCAAGTCTGCAACTGTGCGAGCCAGCGGTCCGATCACAGCGCCCAATGAATAAGGTCCACTACTTGGAGGAAACTGTAATTCGCCGGGAACTCGCCCGGTAGTTGGTTTCAGTCCTGCAATACCGCAGAAATGTGCAGGGATCCGAATTGACCCGGCAAGATCACTTCCGAGACCACCAGGCGACATGAATGATGCTATGGCAGCTGCCTCGCCACCACTCGAGCCGCCCGGCGTTAGCGCATGATTGTGAGGATTGTTTGTCCTACCAAAAACTGGATTATCAGCCGTGTAATCCATCGCCATTTCGGCTGTGTTGGTTTTTCCCAGGACCAGTGCTCCCGCTGATCTCAAACGTGCAACTGACGGAGCGTCGCGACTTGGCACATAGCCAGCTCTAATCCTCGAGCCACTCGTCGTGCGCACGCCTTCCGTTTCAATCGTATCCTTAATAGTGAGCGGAATGCCGTGCAGTGCACCGATCGGCTGACCTTTCATTAACGCTGCTTCTGCTTCACGCGCGTGGTCAATTACGTCAGGGGCCAGGGTCACGATCGCGTTCAATTCGGGGTTAACGCGCGCGATTTGAGCCAGGAGAGCCTGGACTAACTCTACAGGTGAAACGGATCGAGCTTGAAGCAAACCTGTGAGCTCAGAAATTGATTTCTTAAATAGGTCGTTCATTAAGTTTCAAGGACACAAGACATGATTTCAAGGTGAACAGATTTGTCCTTTAGCGTTTTTGGTGTAAAACCTGCAATCATGTCCCTTTCGTGCCGTGTTCAGACCGACAAGTAAGAAACGTTTTAATCTCCGTGAAATCTTGGCCTGCCTTTTTCAGCACCGACAAGCTAAAACATATCGGACACTCGATACCTCTGGTTGTGCTTTTCTACACCTTCTCAATATAATTCAAATGCTCTGCGTAAACACAACTACAACCTGCCTGATCCTTGTCGACCCGGTTCGACGATCATGCTTTACGGCAAAGGAGTGCATTCTTGGCTATTCGTTTGAGCAGGACTTTTATCCTGCGCAAGCTGCATCAGCTTTCCGGCATCGTCCCACTCGGGTTATTTATCCTCGAACATTTTTACACCAATTCCAAGGCACTAGCGGGCGCGGCCAGCTTTAATGACGCCGTAAAAGACCTCCAGTCGATTCCTTACATTGTTTTAGTAGAAACGACCGGCATCTTCATTCCGCTGATTTACCACGCCGTCTATGGAATGGTGATCACAATCGAGGCACGGCCAAATAATCTCGCCTATCCTTATCCCCGTAACTGGTTTTACCTGGTCCAAAGGATTACGGGAGTGATTCTGTTTTTCTTTATCACGTTTCACGTGCTGAACTTCCGCTTTGGAATGATTCCCGGTTTGAACACGACTTCGGTGGCCCATCGTCCTGACCTGGCGTTCGAGATAGTGTCGAAGGAATTCAGCATGGTGCCAATCTTCATCATCTACTTAATTGGCATCACTGCGACGGTCTGGCACCTCGCAAACGGAGTTTGGCTATTCCTGGTTGACTGGGGAATCACGATCGGTGAACGCGCTCAACGACTAACCGGATATGCGTGCATCGCGGGTGGGGTTGCGTTGTTGCTAGTTGGTATTAACGCAATGATTGCGTTTGTCCGTGACGGTGGACTGTTAGGAGGCCTTGTTAAGTAATGGCAAGTAACGGAATGAAAATCGCGATCGTCGGCGGCGGTCTCGCTGGATTAGCAGCCGCAATGAAGATCGCCGAAGCAGGTCATGCAGTCGATCTCTTTTCAGTGGTCCCAGTGAAACGCTCCCACTCGGTTTGTGCGCAGGGTGGCATCAACGGCGCTGTTAACACAAAAGGTGAAGGCGACTCGACCTGGGAACATTTTGACGACACAGTCTACGGGGGTGACTTCCTCGCTAACCAACCACCGGCAAAGTTAATGTGCGATATGGCCCCTGCGATTATTTACCTATTCGATCGCATGGGTGTTCCCTTTTCAAGAACAAACGAAGGCCTTTTAGACTTTCGGCGCTTCGGCGGCACTAAGCATCACCGAACCGCGTTTGCCGGAGCATCAACAGGTCAACAACTTCTTTACGCACTCGATGAACAAGTTCGCCGTTATGAAGTCAACGGCAAAGTGCGGAAGTTTGAACATTGGGAGATGCTCTCGCTGGTCCTCGACGATCACCAGGTTTGTCGTGGCCTGATCGCCATGGACCTGCAGACCCTTGAACTCAAAGCATTCCCGGCCGATGCAGTCATCATTGCCACCGGCGGACCAGGCTTAATCTTTGGTAAGTCGACGAATTCGATGGTCTGCACTGGGAGTGCGGTTTCAGCGTGCTATCAGCAAGGTGCTAAGTATGCAAATGGTGAGTTTATCCAGGTACACCCAACGTCGATACCCGGTGAAGATAAACTCCGCTTGATGTCTGAGTCCGCCCGTGGAGAAGGTGGACGAGTTTGGGTGCCAAGGAAAGAACGCGATCAAAGGTCGCCTTCCCAGATCCCCGAGAACGAACGCTTTTACTTCCTCGAAGAAAAATATCCAGCCTACGGCAATCTTGTACCTCGCGACATTGCAACCCGTGAAATCTTTCAAATCTGCATTGAAGGAAAAGGCATAAATGGCGAGAACCAGGTTTACCTGGATGTAACTCATATTCCTGCCGAAACACTCGACCGCAAGCTCGGGGCAATCCTCGAGATCTACGAAATGTTTGTTGGTGACGATCCGAGGCATGTCCCGATGCGCATCTTTCCTGGCGTGCACTATTCAATGGGAGGTTTGTGGGTCGATTTCGATCAACGCACCAATATTCCGGGTCTGCTCGCGGCTGGCGAGTGCGATTACTCAATTCACGGTGCAAATCGCCTTGGCGCAAACTCGTTGGTGAGTTGTGTTTTTGGCGGATTTGTTGCCGCACCAGCAGCGATTGAGTACGCGAAAAATGTGGAACGCAATGGAGCTGACGGATCAAAGATTTATGATCAGGAACTGAAACTCCAACGAGAAATCAACGAAGGCTTGATAAAACAAAGTGGTACCGAAAACCAGCACAACCTCCATCACGAGATGGGCGACTGGATGACTGACAACGTTACTGTTGTCCGATACAACGACAAGCTTAAGGCAACCGATAACAAGTTGCTGGAGTTGATGGATCGGTACAAGCGGATTTCGATTAACGATTCGAATCTTTGGGCAACGATGGCCTTGCCTCATGCACGACACCTGGCAAACATGCTTGAGTTGGCCCGAGTTATCACCCTGGGTGCACTTAATCGAAATGAATCACGAGGTGCACATTACAAACCAGACTATCCTGACCGAGATGATGAAAACTTCCTGAAAACTACGATTGCAGAATACTCAGGAGAGGGTCCGGTTTTCTCGTACGACCCCGTAGACATCTCATTGATTCAGCCCCGCAAGCGCGATTACAGCAAGGGTAAGAAAGAAACCGCAAAAGCTTAGGAGAGATTGAGGTAAGCATGGACTCTGCGAAGACAACCAGCCGGGTGCCTCCGAAAACAGTTGAGATTCATATTAGGCGGCGCGCAAATCCAGATTCACCGCAGTACTGGGAAATATTCGAATTACCCTACCGGCCGAATCTCAATGTGATCTCGTGTTTGATGGACATTCAGAAGAACCCGGTTACCAAGTCGGGGCAAAAGGTAACTCCGCCGGTCTGGCACATGAACTGTCTTGAACAGGTCTGTGGCATCTGCACAATGATTATTAATGGGCGAGCACGTCAATCATGCTCGGCCCTGATTGATAATCTGGAACAGCCGATCAAGTTGGAACCGATGTCGAAGTTTCCAAACGTTCGCGATTTGATTGTCGATCGTTCGCAGATGTTTGATCACCTTCGTCGTGTTCATGCATGGGTTGAGCTGGACGGTTCACACGACCTTGGTCCAGGTCCTCATACTTCACAGGAAGAAGCCCTCGAACGTTATGCTTATTCTCGTTGTATGACATGTGGCTGTTGTCTTGAAGCCTGCCCGCAGTACGAAGGGGATCAGTACATTGGGCCGCAAGCCATTGCCCAGGTGCGCCTCTTTAATATGCACCCGACAGGAAAAATGAATCGCGATGAACGACTCGAAGCAATCATGGGTGACGATGGAATTACGGCGTGCGGCAATGCGCAGAATTGTGTGAAAGCATGTCCGATGGGCATTCCGCTAACCAAGGCAATCTACGAAGAGAATCGTGAAACAGTCGTTCACGGCCTGCTGGGTTGGTTGAAGCACTGAGGAATCGTCGGTTGTCGGGGTGAATCGTTGGTAGTTGATAGGTCCTATAGGAAATAGGTCCTATTAAGTCCTATTTAATTCATTTGCCTTCCTCACTCCCTCGTACACACCGTGCAAATTATTGAATACTATCGCTTAACGTAATTTTGCTTGACTTCGAAAAGCATTACGCCTAATTTGCGCCCACACAGTTTTCTGAATATCTCCCGTTTATTGGAATCTGCGTTGCTCTAGTCAGAATTCCAACTAGCGGAGCATGTCGGTTTCTTAAGTACGTACAATCCTCGTTTTTGACCCCTTTCACCGCGGAGCACGTGCGGATCCCGGATGAGAACATGGAATCGGTTTAAGGAGCAAAAGCATGAAAAAACAGGTGAGGTGGACGATATTTTTTGCGATCGTCGTTGCAGCAATGTTGGCAATAACCAACTTTGCCCCACGATCGTCAAGCCAAACTAAACAGAAGTCTTCCATTGGTAAAAGTAAGCCAGAACCAGACGCCCAGGACCGCCAGAAACAAGTCAGAACCGGCAAGGGCACACAGATCAGAACCTCGCTATTAGAAGAAGAGAATGAAGAAAACGGCGAAGACGCCGACGATCCAGACCTGCCTCCGGGAATGGCAGGAAAAGTTGACAAGGGGGAGTATCTGCGAGCGCGTGCTGCATACATCGACATGTTACGCGGTCGCGAAGATGGCGATGCCCCAGCTAATGCTCGGGAAAAGGCAATCGCAGAAATGGATCGACAGGAGAAAGTAAACCAACGCCGAGTAGCCGAAGGTTTGATGTCCCCCGCGAGTCTTACGGATTGGACTTTTCTAGGTCCAGCGCCCATCCCACTCGGACAAACAAGCAGTACCCGAGTACCAGTTAGCGGCAGAACAATTTCGATTGCAGTTCATCCCACTGACGAAAACACAGTGTATGTAGGGACCGCGCAAGGCGGCCTCTACAAATCAACCAACGGTGGAGCAAATTGGACGGCTCTATTCCCTTTCCAACTTGAAACGTTGGCGATTGGAGCGATCACAATCGACCCAACCGATAGCAATACCGTCTACATAGGCACTGGGGAGAACAGCCTTTCCGCCGATAGTTTTGCGGGCAAGGGACTCTACATCATTCGCAATGCAAATTCCGCCACGCCCACTCTGAACGGTCCCTTCAGACTTAATGGCGTTGGCGACAACGTCCTCAGTGGAAGAGCAATTGGTAGGATTTTGGTCAATCCTACAAATAACAATATGATCTGGGTTGTCACTGCCTCAGGTATTGGGGGTAATCCCAATGCGGGGATCGTGAACCCTCCCAGACGTGGTTTGTACAGATCAACCAACGCTCAAGCTGCCGATCCCAGGTTTGAACAGGTCCAAATTACCGGCATTGCTGCACCGAATGATAGGAACGTGATTGATGTGGTCTCAGATCCAACAGACCCGAATTTGCTCCTGATAGGAGTCATCGGGTTAGCGAGCGATGGCGGTGTTTATCGCACCCTCAACGCAACCGATGCTGTTCCTACTTTTACCCGAACGCTAACCACGCCTGATGGCGCGACAAATGGAAGAATCGAGCTCTATCTAACTCGTGACGCAGGCGCAGCCGGCTTAAGAATCTATGCAGCAACCGGTGAAGTCTCTAGTGCAGCGCTTGGCGGTCCTGCTTGCGCGTCGGGAACTGCTGGACTCTTAAGACGCTCATTAGATGGAGGCGCCACCTGGTCAACTCCATTACCTGGCTCGACGGGCTTTTGCGGTGGGCAATGTTTCTACGACATGGCAATTGCCGCGACTCCTGACGGGACAACTATTCACCTCGGTGGTGCGGCTCGAGGCGGCTCCGGACAGTGTTTGGTTGACGTAATGAAGCGTTCAACGAATAGTGGTGCTAGCTTCGCACGAAACGATGCCACCCTTCACGCCGACGAACACGCGCTCGCAATCGCACCTTCGAATCCGAACGTTGTTTACACTGGAAGCGACGGCGGTATCTGGAGATCAACAAACGGCGGAAATACGTGGAACTCACTTAACAACGTAGACTTCAGCGCCACCCAATTTCAAGGTGTAGCGGTTCACCCGTGGGATCGTTACTTTCTAATGGGGGGCACACAAGACAACGGCACAAATTGTCTTTCACCAGCAAATGTTTGGGGTCACTGTCGTGACGGTGATGGTGGGTACGCGATCATTGACAACAACCCGCTCCAGAACACAACGAATAACGTGTTGATGTACCACACATTCTTTAATCAAACTAACAGTCAAATCGGATTTGAACGATCCACGAGTACGGCCGCCGGAGCCGATGGACAATTCACTGGTTGGACTTTCCGTGGTTGTTCCGGAACTACCAGTAATAACGGAATCGGCTGTGGAAACGCAGTGCTCTTCTATGCACCAATGGAGCAAGGTCCTGGTGTTCCGAACACCTTGTATTTCGGTACCGATCGACTTTATCGCTCAACCAATCGTGGCGACACAATGGCCATCGTGAGCCAGGGTCCATTAGTCTCGGGTCAGGTGCTTACTACGATCGGCGTGTCACCACAGGATGACAATGTCCGCATTGTCGGTTTACGCAACGGTAAAGTATTCGCGACTACAACTGGCTCTTCAACGCTCACAGACGTGACCGGAGCTAATTTCCCGGTTCCAAACCCGGCGATTGGTAAAGCGGTGATTGATCCAAACAACAAATTCACTGCTTATGTCTCATTCACAAGCTTCGCACCTCCGGCTGGACAGCAGATCTTTAAGACCACTAACCTTAACGATCCAATTCCAACCTGGACTCCGGCGAGCAATGGAATCCCAACGGTACCGGTGAGCGGTCTCGTCGTCGATCCTCAGGATTCAAACCATGTTTTCGCCGCTACCGACATCGGCGTTTATCACTCAACCGACGGGGGAGCAAACTGGACTCCGCTTGGATTAGGCTTACCAAGAGTCGCAGTGTTTGACGTCAAGGTCTCCAACGTCCAGCGGCTTCTGAGAATCGCAACACACGGTCGAGGCATCTGGGAGCTTGGAATTCCCGGACGTCAGTTACCAGTAACCCAAACCGTTGCACCAACAATCGTCGCTGAAGGCTGCGCACCTGGCAACGGAGTCATCGACCCAGGTGAAGATGTAACTGTTAACTTTGCAGTTACTAATGTTGGCGCTGGTCCTACTGAGAATTTGGTAGTGACTCTCTTATCAACTGGTGGAGTAACCTTCCCATCTGGCCCGGAGGCATACGGCGCGGTCGCTGCGGGAGCAACCTCCAGTCGCGAATTCCATTTTTCAAACGATGGGATCTGCGGCGGAACCATAACGCTTACTTTCCATCTTCAGGATGGGGCTTTGGACCTGGGTAACGCGAGTTATACGTTTACGCTGGGCCTTTTGGTGAATTCAGCCCCAACCTTTACAGAGGGCTTCGATGGGGTAACGGCTCCAGCGTTACCTACAGGTTGGACCACCGCCAGAAGTAGTGTTGCGACCAATACTGCAGCGCTGTGGGTCACTACAACTACCACGGTGTCCTCAGCTCCGAATGCAGCCTTCGGCGCAGGCGGGACCGTGGCAAGCGATTCGTCTTTGACATCGCCCATCATCCCCATCCCAACGGCGCCAGTCGTGGGAACTAATCCAGGTGTTCTGTTGTCGTTTAGAAACAACTACAACACCGAACCCACCTTTGACGGCGGGAGGTTGGAGATCAGTATTAACGGCGGAGCGTTCCAGGAAATAACTGCAGCGGGTGGTAGTTTCCTGGAAGGAGGCTATAACGGAACTATCGCAAACACTGACAGCATCTTTACCGGACTTGCCGCATGGACAGGCAGTTCCGGTGGCTACATAACCAGTACTGTGAGGCTGCCAGCAGCGTCCTACGGTCAAAACGCGCAATTCAGATGGCACACTGCTTACGACTCTGGCACAAACCCGGGAGGACAGCGAATCGACACGGTTTCGATCTTCGCAAGTACTCGAGTTTGCTGTGGAGGTGCCTGTCTGCTCTCGTGTCCCTCTAGCATCACCGTAAATAACGATCCGGGTCAATGCGGCGCGATCGTCAACTACCCAGCGCCGACATATACCGGCAATTGTGGAACAGTGACACCAAGCCAGGCATCCGGAACGTTCTTCCCGGTGGGAACAACCACAGTAACCGTAACGGGACAAAGGTTGGATGGCACAAGTGATTCGTGCTCCTTCACAGTAACCGTTAATGATACTGAAACCCCGGTTTTAGGCACACCAACAGTAGATAAGCCTTCACTTTGGCCGCCTAATCACCAGATGGAACCTGTAACGGTCAACTACACAATAACGGACAATTGCCCGACTACTTGTGTACTCACCGTAACCAGCAACGAACCTACCGACGGACTTGGAGATGGAGACTCATCACCCGATTGGGAGGTAATTGATGATCATCATGTTCGTTTACGTTCGGAACGGGCTGGTAGCGGAAGTGGACGTACTTACACAATCACTGTGACCTGCACAGACAACAATGGTCACACTGTAGTTAAAACAACGACCGTGAAAGTACCGAAGAGTCAGGGTAAAGGTGGTCCATCCATCTAACCCTTGGAAACACTAAGACTCTCTGGAGTGCAGTTCCTGAACTCACTCCAGAGACAAAACAAAAGGGCGACGATCGTAAGGATCGTCGCCCTTTCTCCTCAATAAAGATTTAACTAAACGCCCAGGATATCAACTAACTCCTGCACTGCTGATGCACTCTTTTGTAGTGCGATCCTCTCTTCAGCTGTCAGGTTAATTTCGATGATTTGCTCCAGGCCGTTCGCTCCTAACTTGCAAGGCACACCAACATATAGACCATTAATTCCGTACTCGCCTTCAAGATACGCAGCGCAAGGAAGAATCTTCTTCTTGTCTTTCAGAATCGACTCAGTCATTTCCACCGCAGCTGCAGATGGCGCGTAGTAAGCCGACCCGCTCTTCAATAAGCTAACGATCTCAGCGCCGCCACCAGCCGTTCGCTTAACAATCGCATCGATTTGATCTTTCGGTAGCAGCTCGGTTATCGGGATTCCCGCACAAGTTGAATAACGCGGCAAAGGCACCATCGTGTCGCCGTGACCACCCAACACAAACGCAGTCACGTTTTCTACGGAAACATCAAGCGCTTCCGCCAGGAAACAACGCATGCGAGCAGAATCCAACACACCGGCCATGCCGATCACGCGATGCTTCGGAAATCCTGAACGCTTCAAAGCCACCTGGCACATCGCGTCCAGAGGATTCGAAACAATTATCAGGATGCTGTTTGGCGATCGTCGGACAACCTCGTCAACTACTTTGGAGACGATATCGCCGTTTGTTTTTAGCAGATCATCTCGGCTCATACCGGGCTTGCGGGCCAAGCCAGCCGTAATGATGACAACGTCCGAGTTTTCGGTTCCATCGTAGTTGTTTGCGCCTACAAGACGGACGTCGAAGCCTTCTACAGGCGCTGCCTGGGCGAGATCTAATGCCTTGCCTTGCGGTATCCCCTCGACGATATCCACCAAAACCACATCGCCAAGTTCTTTCGCAGCCAGCCAATGTGCAGCGGTCGCACCGACGTTACCTGCACCGACTACTGTAATCTTCTTTCGTGTACCCATAACATCTCGTTCCTTTCACAAACAGAAACCACCGCACAGCGCACGAAGGTTCTTTATTTTGATTATTTAAAATTGCTCGGATTTGAAAGAGCGCGAGTTTACAGTTGCGTTAAAGAGGGTGTCAAATCTGTTATTGCCGATTTTGGGATTGCTGATTGCTGATTTTCTTGTCTGCTGGGAACGTCGTTTTGCGGCCTAAACTCTTTTTTAAGGACGACACCACACGCCTTAGCGTCGTGGAGTCTCAACTTCTGCACTACTACTCGTGCACAAAAGGATTAGAAGACACCACACGCTTTAGCGTCGTGGAGTCTCAACTTCTGCACTACTACTCATGCACAAAAGGATTAGAAGATACCACACGCTTTAGCGTCGTGAGTCTCAACTTCCTCACTAGCAAAGGAGCCCGCGAGCCATTAAGCTAGGGTTCCGAGTCCTAGAATTTATAAGCTGCACCCTATGTCCGCAGAACCGGAGTGAAAAAACTGAAACTCCACAAGGCTAAAGCCTGTGGTGTCTATCGGTCCTCAATCTAGCGCGGTGTAGTGAAGAAGTTGAAACTCCACGAGGCTAAAGCCTGTGGTGTTGAGTCGTGATTTCCTTTTTGTTCAGGTTTCTAAAAAGCAATGAAACTTTCTAACTGGTTTCGCACATCTACAAAAGTCTCATATGAGGCCGACGACGATGACATCGATGTGGAGAATCCATTCCCAGATCCGGTTGAAATCGAAATAACAGACATATTTGATCTCCATACCATTCAACCGCGCGAAGTAAAAGCTGTTGTTGAGGAGTATTTGAATCAAGCACGCGCCAAAGGATTTTGCAGCGTGCGAATCATCCATGGCAAAGGAATCGGAGTGCAACGCGAGATGGTTCGCTCAATACTTGCGAAAACTCCGTTTGTGATCGATTGGACAGACGCACCAGCTGAGGCCGGCGGCTGGGGTGCCACCATTGTGCGTCTCAAATTACAGGACTAGCTTCTTTCGCCTTTAAGATTCGGCTTCGCGTCACTCGTAGTTCGTCGACATGACCTTCGTCATGTTCACATATCATTTCGACTAAACGAAACAAACTTATCTCACCAACGCCTTCCAACTCACCTGTACGCCCAAGTTGAATTTCAGACGTCTCGCTTAGCACGGCCACATTACTTAAACGCGCTTGAGTGAACGCGCTCAACGCTTCATTTAAATCTTGTTGGTTATAACGACGCTCACTCGCGAGCTTTCCACCGTCAAGGTCGTGAAGTTTTGGGTGCTGTTCATTCAACAAACGTTGAATTCTGACTGTATATCCTTCGACTTCAATATCACGCAAATGACAGACATTTTCGAGCACGGAAAACTCATCAGGCCCTGGTCTTGACGTAATACTTTCCGCGGGTATGCCTTCAACCAGTTCCGACACATCCACTGCAGTAAGCGAAAGCTTCGTCACTAACTCCTGAATACTTAAGTCGCCCATTTCTCAATTACCCTGCATTTTGGACTGGAGTGTTGGGTACATGCAATCCAAATTCGTTATGGACAGCCATAACTGCATCACGCATCGCTGATGCATCAACAACGAATGACACGTTGTATTCAGATGAACCTTGGGCGATGGCGATAATGTTGATACCTGATCTTCCCAGCGCACTGAACGTTCGCCCGGCAATGCCTGGCGTGCCACGCATTTTCTCGCCAACCACCGCAACGATCGCTATTTCTGGCTTAACTGTTATGTGCTCCACGTCATGATGCACCAGATCTTTTTCAAAGGCGGCCCGCAATGCTTTTAATGTTTGCGGCGCGTCCACCGAATCAACCACAAGACAAATATCATTCTCTGAGGACGACTGCGATATCAGCAACACATTCGCGCGCACACTTGCGACTGTTTGGAACGTCTTAGCCGCAACGCCAACGACGCCGACGATTCCGCGCCCCCCGATCGTTAACATGCTTACGTTTGGAATTGCTGTGATCGCGCGAACTCCGTGTTCTGTCGGGTGACCTTCAATTGTTATCCGCGTGCCAGGTTTCTCAGGTGAAAAACTATTGCGAATCCAGACGGGAATCTTTGCATCAACGACAGGACGGAGGGTCTTGGGATGTAAAACCTTCGCGCCGAAGTAAGCTAACTCTGCAGCTTCGTTGTAGGAAATCTCTCGCAGCAATCGCGCCTGCGGAACAAGACGGGGATCGGCAGTCAATACGCCATCAACATCTGTCCAGATGATAATTTCGTCAGCATCCAAAGCAGCACCAAGTGTAGTAGCAGAATAATCAGAGCCGCCTCTTCCTAACGTAGTCAGAACACCTTCGGTAGTAGCACCAATAAAACCGGTGACCACAGGCGTAACTCCATCAAGTAGCAGCGGACGCAAGCGTGCTTGAGATCGTTCGCGAACTTGTCGCATCAACGGTTCAGCTTGCAGATACTGGTCATCAGTTACAATTACGTCAGTCGCTTCAATTGCCTCGCTTGCCAAGCCCAATTCTCGAAGGGTTGCTGCCATAATGCGTGCCGACAGTCGTTCGCCGATACTGGAAACGGTTGCATGTGCCCGTGGCGTCAACTCTTTCAGCAACGATATACCCTGGCATAAATTCGCAACCTCGTTGATGATTCCATCCAACTCTGCAATTAATTCCCGCTGGTGTGCCTTGTTCGCAACGAGGATCTCGGCTGCCTCAAAATGTTGTTTCCGTAAAATTTCGGGCAGTTCGTTACCGGCACTGCCCGCCGCAGAATTCTGTGCAGCCGCAATCAGTCGGTTCGTAACACCACTCATTGCAGACACAACAACCGCAACAGCAGTCAAGCGGGTCGCGTTTGCCACGATTTCAGCAGCCCGCCTGATACACTCGGCATCGCCAACCGACGTGCCTCCAAATTTCATTACTTGAAGTTTCTGGGTCACTTGGTTTTTTGGTTTTGGGCCTTCGGTCTTGGGCTTTTGAGTTTGAACCTTGCGTCTTCGGAGCCGTGCTTGGATGAGGTCGGTACGCCTCGCGGTAGCGGGTGGGCCCGAGCGATAACTCAATGATAATCGGTCCTAGCTCTACTTTGTCCTCTAAGTGACGCTAGGGCCCACCCGCTACCGCGAGGTGGTACCGACCTCATCCAATTGAGTCACCTGATCCTAAGATCAAAGACCTAAGACCTAAAACATTAGACCTATGAGGCACTCGACGCCACATTGTCGACTTCACCAAACATCTGTAGCGGCGTGACTTCATCCTTCATCAGCTTATATTCAACAGAATCCACCAGAGCCCGCCAGCTTGCCTCGACTATGTTGGCTGAAACACCCACAGTTCCCCATTGTGTCGTTCCGTCACCAGAAGTTATCAGTACGCGCACCAGGCTCGCCGACCCTGACAATGAACTTTTGAGCACTCTCACTTTGTAGTCAACAAGGTGAACTTTCTGGAGCGACGGATAGAACGGAGTCAAGGCTCGATGCAAGGCCCGATCGAGGGCGTTAACCGGGCCATTGCCACTAGCAACAGCATGTTCGTGGTGTTCGCCAACTCGAATCTTCACTGTCGCCTCGCTCATCGGCATGGTATCACCGAGGTGTTCATCAATGACACGAAAGCCAACCAGTTCGAAATATGGCTGCCGAGAATTGCGCAGCCTGCTCACCAGTAATTCAAAGCTGGCCTCGGCAGCTTCAAACTCGAAGCCGTCGTGCTCCAATCGTTTCAGCTCTTCGAGAACGCCCTGCTCACCATCAAGATGAAAGTTGAGCTCGCGAGCCTTCGCAAGCAAGTTTCCTTTGCCGGAAAGATCAGAAACCAGAACTCGACGTCGATTGCCAACCAGTTCCGGCTCTATATGTTCGTACGTGCGTGGATTTCGTTCTACCGCAGAAACATGAACGCCGCCTTTGTGAGCAAACGCGCTGTCGCCAACAAATGCAGCCCCGGATTGCAGCGACAAATTCGCAATCTCACTTACAAGGTTTGCGGTTTCCCGAAGATGCTTCACTCGATCAGCCCCGACGACTTCCCTTCCCAATTTGATTTCGAGATTTGGAATAACCGAACAGAGATTGGCGTTCCCGCAACGTTCGCCGTACCCATTGATCGTGCCCTGCACGTGTGTGGCGCCGGCATTTACAGCCGCAAGCGTGTTCGCTACTGCGAGTTCTCCGTCGTTGTGACAATGGATGCCGAGAGGAACTGAAATTACTTCGCCCACCACTCGCGTTGCATCGCTGACCTCATCCGGCAAACTTCCACCGTTCGTGTCACACAAAACAATTCGCTGCGCACCACCAGCTTGTGCAGCCCGTAACGTTTGAACCGCATATTCAGGATTTGACTTATAGCCATCAAAGAAATGTTCTGCGTCGTAGATGACTGTCTCGACTCTCGCTGCAAGGTACCGAACGGAATCCGCGATTAGATCGAGATTCTCCTGCAGATCAATTCGCAACGCCTCAGTGACGTGTAGTTCCCACGATTTACCAAAGATGGTAATGACCGGCGCTTCAGCAGAAAGCAAGGCTTGAATGTTTGGATCTTCAGCACAGGAGTAATTACGTCGCCGCGTAGCCCCAAAGGCAGCAATGCGCGCTCTGGATAGTTTCAAAAGGCGTGCTTCCTCAAAGAACGCGACATCACGAGGATTTGATCCTGGCCAGCCGCCTTCTATGAAGTCAACGCCAAGCTCATCAAGAGCTTCCGCGATCCTGAGTTTGTCGGCCACAGAGAAATTGATCGATTCGCCCTGTGTACCGTCGCGTAGTGTTGTGTCGTAGATCTCAATTCGATTTTTCATTATTTTTAGTGAACCAAGTCTACTGTCTGGGCAACAAAGGTCAGCCACTCTCGATAGCGACCGTATTGTCCGGCGGTTGCTGAAAAGAAAACACTTTGAATTGCTTCAGTAATAGGACCTCGGGTGCCTCCATTGATCAGTGTTCCATCAATTTCTCGAATAGGCGTTACTTCAGCTGCAGTCCCGGTAAAGAAAGCTTCATCAGCAGTTAACAGATCGTCCAACGAGATCGAGTCGACATTTACTTTGTAGCCTAGATCCTCCGCAATCTGGATAACGGCGTCCCTTGTGATCCCAAGCAGAATGGAATGCCGCTCGTCGTTGGTAAATACCTCGCCATCGCGGACGACGAAGAGGTTTTCTCCTGAGCCTTCCGCTACATTTCCGTGCGCATCAAGTAACAAAGCCTCATCGAAACCACGATTAACTGCGTCGCGCACCGCCAGGATGGAGTTAATGTATTGTCCACAGGCTTTCGCCGTTGTCGGCATCATTTCAGAGTGAAACTTTATCCAGGGCGATACTGTTACTCTTACCCCCTGTGCCAACCCCTCGGCGCCAAGGTATGGAGCCCAAGGCCAGACCAGAATCACGGTTTCAACCGGGCATTTGCCAGGATGAAGACTTAGTGAGCCACTTCCAAAGTAGCAGAGTGGACGAATGTAGCAGCTGCGAAAATCGTTGCGTTCAATCAATTCACAAATCGCATCGATTAGTTCTTCACGTTGATAAGGGATCACAATTCCATGTATTTGGGCTGAGCGATAGAGCCGGTCGAGATGCTCATCAAGGCGGAAGATCGCTGGTCCATCTGCGGTTTCATAACAACGCATGCCCTCAAAAACACCGCTGCCGTAGTGCAACGCATGGGAGGACACATGAGTGGTCGCGTCTTGCCAGGGAACAATCGATCCGTTCCGCCAAATCCATTTTGACTGGTCAAACGTCATGGTTTCACTTCCTGAATATCAAAAGGGCCATCAACTTTGTTGATGGCCCGTTAAGTTAGTCAAACTTGGTTACAGGCCGGTTAACCAGATTTCGCCTGAATACCAATAGTTGATAGTGTGAGAACAGTTAGGGCAGACGCAATAACACTGAACGCTGGCCAATTCATTACTCTGTAACATACGTCCAAGGGTTTCATCGCATCTTTCCCGGGGAGACCTCTGGTTCTCAACCAGCTACTCTAGCCCGCCAGTCCAGTCTTTGCATAATTGATTATTTTTAGGGAATCATAAATTGGAGTGGTCAGTAGTCAATTGTTAGTAATTAAAGGTTCGTGGTTTGTGGTTATTGTCCAGAGTTCATGTCTTTAGTAACCCGCTCGTTCTCAACAATGGTTCCGGTCCTGGGAGCGCACACGTCGCCTGCTTCTTGCCAAGCTTGCTCTTTCTTGGAATAAGAACACTTGATGCACACTGTTGCGCTCAAAAGTTATTGTTGGCCAAGCGGGCACGCGGGGACGCGTGCGCTCCCAGGACCAGCGTCCGTGTTTAAAACGAGCGGGTTACTAAAGGCATGAACGGTAAATGATAAACAACCAACTAAGAACTACTGACTACTGACTCGTGACTACTAACAAACCATGCTGATAAGAAATTTTCTTCATTCGAATTCTTCATGATGGGAAAACAATACGGCGGTACGATCCAAGAAAACGCTCGAACTCACACCAATAAGGCCAAACCACCTACCTATTTACACTCCTCTCCGTTAGCCTTAAACTGGCATCCGCCATCCGGATGTGAACCCCACTTGGACAGGAGAAAGCGACCGTTGAAATCCTCGCACCTGAAGTCTCTCGTGATTAGCGCCCTTATCTTGCTTCCCTTCATTTTCTACCAGGCGACTCTGGCACAGACTCAGCAAAAGACCATAGTCACGATTCAGGAGCCTCCCCCGCCCCCAAAGCCACTGCCGACCCCAACCGTAGTAGCGTCTGATTGGTCTCAGGAATCGATTGTTATCGAACACATTAAATTGCTCTACCGTTTCGAAAAGGACGGAACCGGAACTCGTGAGACTACTTTTCGCGCTCGTGTGCAAAGCGAAGCGGCGGTTGAACAGTTTGGACAGCTCGTCTTTCCTTACAGTTCGGCAAACGAGACGCTCGATATCGACTATGTGCGGGTAAAAAAGCCGGATGGCTCTGAAATCACGTCAGCTGCCGGTGACGTTCAGGATCTCTCTGCACCAATTGCACGTGAAGCTCCGGTGTATACCGACCTGCGTCAGAAACACGTGACGGTACGCGGACTACGACCCGGCGACAAACTTGAGTATCACCTCGTTTGGCGCGTCACCTCGCCTTTAGCGGCGAACCATTTCTGGTTTGAGCACGACTTCTTTGAACCGGGCGCTCTTATCATCTTGAACGAACAGCTGGAAGTAAATATTCCCCGCGACAGCAAAGTGAAACTCAAGGTTGAGCCAGGCAAAGATCCTAATATCAAGGAAGAAAACGATCGGCGCATCTACTCCTGGTCGTATGCCAGCCTTAAAAGGATTACAAAAGACGAAAAGGAAGAGGCTAAAAAGAAGAAGCAAAACGAAGACGATGAACCAAAACCAGCCCAGGTGCAGATGACTACATTTCAGTCGTGGGCTGAGGTTGGCAACTGGTACGAAACTCTCGAACGAGAAAGAGTAACTCCTGATGATCGCATCCGGGCCAAGGCCGAAGAACTAACCCGGGGAAAGACTAATGAAAAAGAGAAGATCCAGGCTCTCTATGAATTTGTTGCCAAGAACTTTAGGTACGTAAGTTTGTCCCTCGGACAAGGCCGTTATCAACCACATGCCGCGACTGAGGTTTTTGCCAATCAATACGGCGACTGTAAAGACAAACACACGCTCCTAGCGTCTATGCTGATCGCTTCCGGCCTCCGTGCATATCCGGCATTGATGAACTCACGCAGAAAGATTGACGCTGAGGTTCCTTCCCCAGGTCAATTTGATCACGTCATTACTGCAGTACCATTGGCGAACGAAACCTTATGGATGGATACAACTGCAGAGGTTGCGCCCTTTCGACTCTTATCACCTCAGCTACGAGATAAGAAAGCCCTGGTTGTCCCTTTAAGTGCTCCAGCAAAACTGGAAACGACGCCGGCGGAGCCACCATTTCTTTCCAGCGAGTTGATCGAGCTAACAGGCCAGATCAACGATCTCGGAAAACTTACCGGACACGCCCATCTGAAATTACGCGGCGATTCGGAAATGATGTTACGAATGCTATTCCGCCGAACGCCAAAGACCGATTGGAAACACCTCGGTTTTTACCTGGGAATGATTTCA
>JBKPQV010000556.1:0-9230 GCA_046734235.1 Acidobacteriota bacterium | reverse complement strand
GCATAGCAGGTCGACCAACACCAAAGTTTCTGGGGAACTCCGTTACGGCTGCAAACTCGCCAGCCGCTTTTGCATGATCACCCCCTTCACGATACTTGCGGGCTTGTCCGAGGTGAGCTTTGCGATAAAGTCCCAATGCCGCGTCTTCACCTTCGCCTGATGTAAAGGTAGTCTTTTCAAGCAAGCGAAGAGCATCAGCGAAGCGACCAGAATCAATGTAAGCGCCAGCAAGTGATTGCGCCGCCGCCGATTGAGCAAGGACGGCTGCCGGAGCTGTTTCCAAAAGTTTCACACTTCGGTCAGTTGCTTTCATCTCAGCAAGCAATTTGTCGAATTCGATGTACAAACGAAAATCGTTTGGTGATTTGTCGATAGCGTGCTGATATTGAGCTGCTGCCTCTTCCCTATTTTGGACCGCAACCCACAAAGCGCGTGCAAAGTTTCGCTGAGCAATTGTGTTCGAAGGATCAAGTCGGACAGCGTCGCGCCAGGCTGCTAGTGCTTCTTTGTCCCGATTTTTTGAAGCTAATACATTTCCGAGATAGTAAGCTGCTCTGCCATCGTTTTTATTCGCGCTAAAAGCTGCCCTCAACACCTCTATCTCTTCCACCCTGTGCGGGAAAACGAAGGAAGAGTCCCCTTTCATGGCTAATGAATACTGAACCGAAGCTCGATCACGATCACCGTTCTTTTCATAGAGGTATCCAAGCGTGTAATAGAGCATCGGATGAATACGAGTTTTGTCGATCGCCAGATTTCCTGATGGCCCTCTCTTGATGGCGTTTTCCAGGACCAGGATTGCTTCTCCTGGTTGGCCTACTGCGAGGTAATCAAAGGTAAGCTCTAGCACCGAATCCGGTTCGCGCGATAACAGATGGTGAAGTTGATCTGAGGCAGCCTTCGCTTTTGTCTCGTTCCCGAGAGCTTTGTTGACTCTGTACTGTTCGTTAAGTGCGAAGTAATCGATCGGTAATTCTGTTGCAACTTGATCTATTCGAGACGCCGCCGAGTTGAAGTCACCGCTTACACGTTCAGCGAGTGCCAGCACCGCTCGCGCTTTAAGATCTCTGGGATCAAGTAGCACCGCTTGTTTCAAATTCTCCACCGCCTCGGGAGTGTTACCTCTTGCCAATGCAATCTCACCGAGGATGTAGCGGGCTAAAGATTCTCGATAGCCTGAACGGACCAACCAGATCAAATGATCTTCCGCCTCGGAAGTCTGGCCCAAAGCTCGACGTACAAGTGCAAGGAGATAGTGCGCGTCTCCGGCATCCTTATTACGAGTCAGCGCTGCCTCCAAGTGATTTGCCGCTGTCTCATATTCGCCGCTGCGATAAAATGACAACCCCAGGGCTATATGCGCAGGCGCAAAGCCAGGATCGCGGCGAAGAGCTTCGAGGTAGGCGTCACGAGCTTCCAGCTCTTTACTCTTCTTATCGAACGCCAACCCTTCAACGTAACTCTGCTCAGCACTAGCAGAGTTTTTCACGTCAGGAATAGGCCGAGTTGCTGGTTTGAAATCTCGATTGTTGTCGGCGGGTGAGTCCGTCCGATAGTTGATTAATATTCGACCATCTTTGCTCCTGAGCATCACCAATATCGGCTGTTTGGCCAATTCTGCCGGCAAGTCTATTCCGGTAGAAAAGAGCTTGACTGGATCTAAATCAACGCGACTTCTTTGTATCTGCTTCCCTATACTCGCAACAATCAACTCAGCTTGATCAAATCGCTCGTTTGCAGAAATCGAAAGTGACGCGCGATTGCCCTCTATCTTGATTCTTAAAGCAGCGTCCCGAGTAGCCTCATTCCACGCCCCGCCCATTTTGTTTACGCCAAACCAATATTCAAAAAAGTGCTCGACTCGGTGCGGCGCTATGAACTGGTGTTCCATCTGAGTTTCAAAACGTCCTCCCTGAAACTCAACATATTGACCGCCACCATCGGTTAACTTTTCGATCCAGATGTCTCCGTTATCGTCGGTGCCCCACGTCCATGTCTTTTTACCCGGTAGTTCGCGATGATTAGCAACATGAACGACTCCCCAGTCTGACTGTTCGTAGTAAACTCCGAAGTAGTCGCGCTTGGAGTCACGAGCGAATAGCGACAGAAAGTTTGGCACGTCACTGAACCGTCCGATGTCGACACCCTTCTCTTTTGGAAACTTAAAGACAGGCCAAAATGCGTGAGGATAGGCTTCACGCATCGGATAATTGAAACGGAGATCTGGAGCTGCGGGAGCACCTGCTGTGGACCAATACCAATAACGGCCGGTGACTGGACGTCTATTATTAAGTGTGACTTCTGTTTCAAGAACTCTCGTGCCCGGTCGTAGTCTTAGGATGATCTGCCACTGCATTCCCTGAACGCGTTCCGTATCCCCAACAGCAACAGCTGCACTGCCATCCGGTTCAGTGCGAATCACATAGTCGATTGGGGCCACAGTGGTAAGAGTATGACCATCGGGAAAGTTCCATTCGATCCCGCCGGAGACCCATGCCCCTCGCAAGGCGACCATGGCGTATTTCATAACAGGGTTTGAATAGATGATGTCGCGATTGAGTGTCTTGTCGAAGATTTGATAGACATGTCCCCCTAGTTCGGGAAGAACAGTGACTTTCAGGTACTCGTTTTCAAGATATACAGCCTTCCAGGATTTATTCGTCTTTTGATTACCCAGCGAATCGAGAAATGGATATGGATAGACTGGCCGCCATTTACGTCGTTGCGAATCGAGAAGAGCCGGATATGGGTTTGGTGCGTTCAGTTCGTAGGTTGGGATAGCGAGTGGTGCTTCCCAAACGCGAGGAACATCTTTGGACTGAGCGGCGACCGAACTTAACGCTCCTAATATGATCGCGTTAAGTGCGATTATTAAGACCACAGATTTTCTAAAACAAACTTTCATAAACTACCTCTCGGTTCTTCTTCTCTGCGATTACTCAGCGTCCTCTGCGTCTCAGCGGTTAAGATCGATGCGTAATCTTTAACACAGAGAACACAGAGACACAGAGACACAGAGAATTTCGTGAAACTCTTACTCAAACTTCTCAACAGCAGTCGTGTACTTCTCCACTTTCTCACGCGACACCTTGAACCCACTTCCAACTGCTTTAGGAACTCGGATAAACCCTTCTTCATCAATCTCGATAAATGGTTCAATTACATCGTCGACGTACCAGCGAGTTGAAGCTTCAATATCAGTCGGAAAAGAAAGCTCGTTGTGCATCGCCAGGTGTAGACCTTGAGCCGATGCAATTCCCAACTCGGGCATTGTTCCAACCCAGCATTTGAGTCCGGCCGCACGAGCGGTTTGCAGCATCGATAATCCTTCCATCAGCCCGCCGACTCTCTGCACTTTTATGTTGATGATCTGCGCCGCTTTTTTCTTTATGAGCTCTTCCAATGAGGCCAAAGACTCTGCCGACTCATCAGCGCACAATGGTGTCTTGAGATTTGCTTGTAATTCACCCGCCTCATCAATTTCTTCAGCGGCAAAAGGCTGCTCGATCATCATCAATCCAAACCGATCCAACTCAAGAAAAAGCATCTTGTCAGCAAGTGAGTACGCGGCATTCGCGTCAACCATCAGCGGAAACCGAGGAAATTGTTCGCGCACGGCTTGAACTGGCTCAACGTCCCAGCCCGGTTGAATTTTGATCTTTACTCGCTGGTATCCCTGGTCCACATACAAACGAACACGTTCCAACAATTCGTCGATCGTGTCGAAAATGCCAATTGCAACACCGGAAGGTACAGCACGGTGTTTTATGCCCAACAACTCATAAAGCGGTATCCCGTTCTCCCTCGCGGCTAGTTCCAAGACCGCACCTTCAACGCCGGCTTTAGCAAAAGCATCAACCTGCATGTTGCGCAATTTATGATGAAGATGTTTTGGCTCGATCCCATTGATTTCAAAGATCTGTGGAATCAGTTCACGAGTTAGTGCGTTCCACGATGTATCTGGAGTCGCAGCTGAATAAAATGACCCCGACATTGGAGAACATTCTCCCCAACCAACGAAATTAGCATCAGTTGTTGCTTCAATGAGTATTGATTCCTTTTCGCTAACAACTCCGTTACTGATCCGAAACGGCTCAACAAACGGGACGCGAACCCTGTGAAGCACAATGCTCTTGATGTTGACTGATTGTTGAACCAAGCTTGTACTCACAAATGCCTCACGTCATGGTAGCGAGCATTTCCCGCGTCACAACATTTACGGGCGGTAAACCATTCGCAAAACGAACTACTTCACTTACTGCCACTACGCCGATTTCTCGTCGCATCTCAATTCCACCTGCGGCGATGTGCGGAGTGAGAATCACGTTTGGTAGTTTCCGCAACTCGTGATCTCTTGGAAGTGGTTCAAGTGGATCGGTAACGTCAAGTGCTGCCGTTATTCGACCGCTGCGCAACTCTGTTACCAACGCCTCCATGTCAATTAATCCACCGCGCGCAACGTTAACCAGGAATGTTCCATCAGCCATTTTAGACAGCAGTCGCTTGTCAATCAGGCGAAACGTCTCTGAAGTCAAGGCTGCAGCTAACACAATTACTGAACATGTACTTACAAGTTGATCGAGATCTATCAACGTTGCGCCGCTTTCATTTACTGTTTGTTGTTGGGCATAGGGATCGTTAACAACAAGTTCGATCTCGAATGGTTTGATTAACCGGGCAAAGGCTCGACCGATTCTGCCGTAGCCAATCAAACCGATCTTTCTACCCGCTAGCGTTTCACCTTCACTGACTTGTTCGTTCGATCGTATTTCTCCGTTACGCATCTCTGCCGCGTAGTCTGGTATGCGGCGAACCAACGTAAGCACCAACGCCAGGGCCATCTCCGCAACTCCGCGAGCCATAGGCTCCGCAGCATTCGTTACGGTTATATAGTCGAAGACTTCTTCGGCGACTCTAACCTTCACTTCTCCGCCGCAGTGCGCAATGAGTTTTACTCGAGTACCAGGAGGCAACATCTCTTTCGTCAAAAATGGAGAGTGCCAGGTCGTCATTAAGACATCAGCGTTCGCAATCAATTCTCGCAGCTCGGCCGAGTCTTCACGCAAAGAAGAGCATCGCCAATTAGATACTTCATCGAGCCTCTTCTGAGACGCTTCACTAAAGAAGTGCGGGAAGAGGCTCTCACTCGCTAACACCAGAACACTTGGTCGTGTCACTTTGGAGTTTCCTGATTGCATTTATGAAGTTAGGCAAAGCGACCTCCGGATCTTCGATTTCCGGATGCCAGTACTTCTCCCATTCAAAACAGACGTAGCCGTTGAAGCCAAGTTTTTCGATCGCCTTCAGTGTCTCAATAAAGGAAACACTGCCGTTGCCAGCCAACACCGGCAACCAGTGCTCAGAGTTCGCAACTGGCTGTGCATCTCTTAAGTGAATGTGGCTTAGAAATGGTTGAACAGTTTTGCCTGCCTCTTCGATCGAGTCGCCTGCGGCAACAGAGTTCGCTACATCCCAAATCAGCTTCACTTGAGGATGATCCACAAGGGTCACAACGTCTCTTGCAGCCTCGGTTCTCGCAAAATCTCCATGTGTTTCAAGTGCAACTGCAACTTCACCGGGTAAACGTTGTGCGATTCTTGTCAAGGACTCGACGATGTAATCTCGAGTCTCCTCGCGAGTGGCACCAGCTTGAATCTTGTCCGGAAACACCCGGATAAAGGGCGCTTGCAGTTCAGCTGCGAGTTCAGCATGCGCAACCGCGACGTCAACCTGGATACTTCGTTCTCGTTCAACGGGCGAATGAAATGCGCATGAAGTATCAACACAGCAAACTTCGATATTGCGATCGACAAACTGACTTAAAGTCGTTCTTACCTGGCCAGAAGTGAACTCCGGTTGTTCCAGGAGATCCAGGCTTCCACCAACAGCGCGCAATTCAACCCCTTGATAACCAAGTCGTTCAGCTGTTTCAACGATCTGATTAAGCTGCCAATTGGGACATCCTAGTGTTGAGAAAGCGAGCTTAATCATCCTTTTGCTCTCGCGAACTATGCTTTCAGCAAGGTCCTGCCGAGTAGTTCAGTCATTCCTGTGAGGTCGGTACCGTAACGCGGTAGCGTGGGGTTTACGTTGGATTCGGGACCATATTCTTGTAGGCGACCCGACGCTACCGCGTTACGGTACCGACCTCTTGACCAACCCAGCGCTCCTCTATATATAAGCGCTCCTCTATATATAAAGGACACGCTATATATAAAGGACACGCGCTATGGCGTGTATTCGTACGCCCCTATGTCAATTGCGCCAAACACTGGACGTGCCTGTGCGGTTCCAACCGCATAAGCCGTGTGGAGAGGCGGAAGAAAAGCGGGCGGAAACAACGGGCTAACAAACGGATGTCCAGGCGGACTTACTGGAGCTCCGTTTCCCGTATTGACCAGTGGACTGGTGGCAATCGGACGAACATCGTACGTCGTAATGTTGGTGAACCCTGGGGTTGAGCCAAACAGGGTTCCCGTCCACGCAGTCGGAATTAACGCTGAACCGGTAGTAACCCAGTTATTGCTGCCAGTACTTACTCGACCCGCTACCCATCGAACGCGAGTCTCCAGCACAATTTTGTCGATAGCCGCTCCACCCACACGGAAGAACACATTGTTATGCATCTCCAAACTTTCGATGCCTTCAAAAATCTCGACACCGGGACTTGTCTGTCCCTGACGCAGAATGAACGTGTTGTTTACAAAACGATAACGACCATCTGTATCACCCGTTCCATCGCCACCTACGCGGGCCATTCGAGTGCCTTGAGTTGGAATATGCTGAAAGACGTTCCCAACCACATCAGAATCTTCTCGGGCCGTGTCATGACTGACCTTTTTGTTGCCATGTGGGTCTGGTCCTATCAACTCTATCTCGCCATAAAACCCGCCTGACACCCAGTTGTAATAGATCTCGTTACGTTCCGCGCGACTCTTGATGTTGTTACCTCCATTTTGATCGTGGAGATAGCAGTACTGCATACGGAACACGGATCCCGGATGCGCAAACTCATCCGTGGCCATGTAAACAGGGTGTTGGCCCGTTCCATTTCCGCAGTGATAAACCTCTACGTATTCCATGAGTAGCGAACCTGAACCAGTATCAGCTCCAAGTATTCCGTGCGCGGGACAATCGTGGACCACACAATCGCGCAAGGTTATGTCGTGAGCGTGATGGTAAATGCCTCGAAAGCTGCCCCCGGTAACATCAAAACCTTCGAAGACATAATGATCAGACAGTCGAAACTCAACGGTATTTGTGCCGCCGGCAATTATTGGTCGCACTCCATTGACACGAATTCCTCGTATCGTGATTTTGTTTAGGTCTGTTCCGGGTCGCGTAAAGATCAAATCTCCCGGATACGTTGCGTTTCCATCAACTTCGGCAATGTCGCCCGGCGAAAGCAGCGGCGCCACATCCTGTAACTTCGTGTACGTTCGCGCCGGTCCCACCTGATACGTGACCGACAAAGCTGAGCTACAGCAGATACCAACTAAGAAAAAAGTAGCAATGAGGTGTTTCATCGATTCTCCCTTCGTTCGCGAGGACCAAATGTCTTCCCTGGCGAAACTTTCCAATCCGATGATTGAAAGGTCGTTGCCCCTAATGCGAGCTCTGCCTGGCGATCGCTTGCGCGAGCTTGTAGCGAGCGCGCTCGTAATCATTTCCAGCTTCGGAAAAACCGACTGCTGGACCTGCGTCAGAAAACACACGGGGGACCACTGATTGGAGAACTTCGTTAACTAATGAGTCGAGTTTTAACTGTCGTGCAAGAGTCAGGTAGATATAGTCCTGAAGTCCGCGGCGGAGATTAGCCAACTGAATGGTGGAGATTGGTCCACTGATACCGCGGTCCTGTTCGGGATGAAGTTTGTCTTCTCCCGGATACATCAACACTCCATCGCCGTTAATGTAACCCTGATCAGCAACGGGTTTGTTTGGTTGGCCACGATTATCAAAGGTAATCGGATTCTCCCAAACGTTCTGTTTTCTCTCACCAACCTTTTGTCGATTGTGTTGCCAGTGAACTCCATGCCAGAAGAAGTAGTTATCGACGCCATGTTTGAAGCAGGCCCACATGGTGGCGCGTGGGTCAGTTGCAGGACTATCGATCACTATCGCCCCGGCGGCCGGACGTCCGCCGTTGTAAATCCAATAGTGACGTCCATGTTGGCGTTCTTCTTCAGCTCGTTTTATGTCGTAGCCAAGTGGGCCGGTGTCCCAGATGTCGATCGCTCCATCGAGCTCCTTGACGTAGTGTTTAGTTACAAATATTGGAAGTGCTTTGCCAGGTCCTGGATTCGAGTGAATATTGTCGGCTAATTGCCGAATGTAGTTGTACTCGGAGCGTCCAGGCTCATCGGGGAGGTAGAGAAAGGTCGTTGTCTTTGGAAAATTCTTATTAAGGAAAGTCATCCATCTGTCTGCTTCGCGCCACGCACTGGCCCGATCGTCGAAGTCCTTTCCTGGCCCATAAAAAGTACGCGGAATGATTTGATTGCCGACGTTTTGTCCCGGTCCTTCATAGTTACTCGCTTTTGAGAAATCTTTTCCATCGAAGCGACCCCGGGCTGCTGTGACTCTCGCTTCATCGTATGCCGTTACAAGTTCGATACGCTGACGATGAGCAAAACGATGGTATTCGGCGTCAAGATCTCGTCCCTGGTATAACTTGGGCTGCAGGCTTTCGTAATACACCATTGCCTGCATACTGTTGTGGTCTGGTAGAGTGAAATCGAATAACTCCAATTCAACCGGGACTGTTCGTTTCTGATCGTCGGCTGTAACCGTGATAACACCGTGGTAGTTCCCTACTGGTAAATCTTTGTCGAGATAAATTTCAATCCACACGGCCTGGTTCGAACTGCTTGAAACCGACAGGGGGAAACCGCCACGACCAGCACGTGCATTCTCAGGAACCAACTGGACCGGCTTCCAGCCAGTTGAGTCTTTCGGCTCCGCAGGCGAATTCGCATAGACCCATTCAGCATGCGAAGCCATCTGAACGTTCATGTAATTGACAGAGAATATTTGAATAGGACGGCCGACGTAGTTCGTGGGATCTGCGACTGGTGCGGTGTATTTGATACTTGACTGCTTATTCTTCAGCACCAATTCAGGCAGTGTGGCAGTCAAACGACTAATGCCGTTCTGATCTGCCTCTATGATCAACTGAAATGCGACAATCTCGTTGTGGGCGCCAAAGATCTTTATCTTCTTGCCATCCC
>JBKPQV010000555.1:0-8466 GCA_046734235.1 Acidobacteriota bacterium | reverse complement strand
AATTTGCTAGAGGGCTTTGACTTAAAGTTGATGGGACACAACTCGTCAAAGTATGTTCACACTCTTGCCGAGGCGTTAAAGCTAGCAATGGCAGATCGTGATCGTTATTACGGTGATCCAAATTTCGCCAAGATACCGGCCACTGAATTGCTGTCAAAGAGTTATGCGACACTTCGACGTCCATTAATAGATCCCTTTAGGGCGTCACTGGCACAACAGCCGGGCGATCCGACTAATATGAAAGCGGTCCTCGCCGGTGCTACTCAAACTATCGGCCGCGCTTCAGCAGTTCCTGCGATAGAGCGGGCAAATGATACAACGTGCGTGAATGTAATCGACAAAGATGGAAATCTATTTAGCGCGACCCCCAGCGGTGCCTGGTTACCAGCGGTAGTGGCTGGTGATACTGGAGTGTTGATGGGCCAACGCTTGCAGTCGGCGCTAATTGATCCAAATAGTCCTAATGTGGTGGCGCCTGGTAAGCGCCCGCGGATCACACTATCACCTACCCTGGTCCTTAAAGGCGGCGAACCTTATATGGTTTTGAGCACGCCAGGTGGAGACAACCAGGACCAGGCACTTCTACAGGTACTTCTAAATATCATTGAGTTTGGAATGAATCCTCAGGAAGCTGTAGAGGCACCGAGATTTGATACACAACACTTTGTCAGCTCATTTGACGATCACGAATTCCTGCCGGGATCGCTGAACATCGAATCGAGAGTGGGCTTTAAGATAATTCAGGAACTCAGTCAACGTGGACACAAAGTGAAAGTCCAGGGTGAATGGGGAACACTTTCATCGCCAACGGTGATTGTTTATGACACAAAGACAGGAATTGCCGCTGCCGGCGCCGATCCAAGACGAGGTCGCTACGCAGTGGCCTGGTAAGGAGCGCATCACAAACTAATCACATATAAGGAGCCCCTTCATGACGAACAAGGCAAAGAAGCTCGCTTCGTTTTTTGCTGTTGGTCTAATCCTTTTTGTCTCCACACAAAGCGTTGCGTTCGCACCGATACCAAACCCGGTACTCATGTTTACGGGAGCAGAATACTTTAGGCGTGAAGGGAAAAAATTCATTCGTTATAGATTTGACGTCGACAATAAGAGTTCGTTCCCAGCTGAAATGTTTGCACCGGCTCCCGATTTGCCGCCCTGCGGAACCAACACAAAGGCGTCAAGAACCTGGGTGGACATTTATAACCAAAACGGTAAGAGACTTTTCGGGTTTTGCGCCCTATCTAAACCGGATGACTTGTCTCAGATTTGGTTCGCGCTAGAAGAAAATGAAATCCCGCCGAGCTGGGTTTACATCGAACTGACTGACCGGAAAACAAATACGAAGTACAAATCAAATCTCGCAGAAACATCCATGTAGACACCTGGGACTGACTTAACACATACTGAACGCCAAAACTAAAAATCAAAATAGAACGGGGAAAACAAAGTGGCTATAGAAGAAGGAAAGCATTTCGTGGATTTCTCTCTGAAGAATCAGGATGGCGAAACCGTCACCCTAAATGATTTCGCCGGTAAATGGCTTGTGGTTTATGTCTATCCAAAGGATGACACTCCCGGATGCACAATCCAGGGTAAATCCTTCACCGCAACAAAACAGGAGTTCGATGAGGCAAACATCGCGGTGGTGGGCGTAAGTGAAGATGATGTCGACTCACACAAGAACTTCTGCAACAAGTTTAGTTTCACAATTGATCTTCTAGCGGATCCCAATCACCAGTTGCTCAGTGCTGCCGACGTAGGACAAAGCGAGTACAAAGGATCCATGTACTGGAACAGGACCAGTTTTGTGATCGATCCAGATGGAAATCTGCGCAAGCGCTACGACAAGGTTAATCCGGAAGGACATGAGCGCGTTTTGTTAGACGACATTAAGGCAATGCAGGGATAACCCCCATGCTTGCTTACGTCTTCTGGCACTGGCGACAAACCACAATTGAGCAGCAGGAATACGAAACAGACCTCCTGACGTTTCATCGAACGCTGCAGTCGAACAAGCCTGACGGCTTTATTAGATCAGCGGTCTTTTCTATAAACGCCGCCCCCTGGCTGGAGACTGATCAGCTGGCCTACGAGGAGTGGTACTTGTTGGACGATTCATCAGCAATGGATCGCATCAATCATGCTGCTGTCAACGGCGCATGCGAAGAGCCTCATAATCGTGTCGCCCGGCATGCCGCCGGAGGTGTCGGTGGGCTTTATCGACTGCGAGCAGGACAAGAAATCCATGCGACCGCAAAATTCGCAACCTGGTTCCAAAAACCAGCCGGGATGTCCTACAAAGAGTTCGATGTGCAACTGTCGCCCATCGTTAAGGACAACAGTGCAGCGCTTTGGGCGAGAACGATGACACTTGGTCCAACCACCGAGTTCTGCCTTCACAGCTCTGCACCAATTACTTTGCCGGTGGAAATGCCTCCAACTAGAGTGCTATTGGAACTTATCTGGCACGGTCAGAAGTAAGGTTTTCTCTGTGTCTCTGTGTTCTCTGTGTCTCTGTGTTGAAACGAGGCCTATCAAACCAAGACATAAGATTCAACACAGAGACGCAGAGAACACAGAGACACAGAGAAACCTTACGCTATCTATTGATTAGCTTCGATACACGCCAACAGCGGACAATGATCCGAGGCTGCCCGCACTAAACGTTCCGGTTGCACGACTACATCGCAGTCAATCAATTTTTGTGAATAACCTTTAGGCACGAATGCGTAGTCAAGGCGAACGTGCGGGTTCCAGGTTGGAAAAGTATAGCCGTTAGTTTCTTTGTGAAGATGGCGGTAGCCATCGACATAACCTGCGTCTAACATCAACTGAATTGTTTCTCTTTGCAGCTTTCGTCCGCTAATCCATATCAGACCTCGAATCCATGCCGGCAATTGTTTCATTTCTAGATACTCGCCTGGGGCAAGTGTATTGAAATCTCCAACCAGCACGTGAAATCCATTCTGATGCCGCTTGATACCTTCCAGTAATGCACGTATTTCTCTTACCCGGCGTCGTTCGTCCCATTTTGAAAACCGCGCACTCAGATGAAGTCCAAAGACTCTTAGATCACTTCCTGCGGGAACTATCTCGAGAAAGGAGTGCTTTGCGCCGGCGGGATAATGCCACTCGTGATAGGCGATCTCTGTGCGACTCAAATAACCAATCGAATGGTCTGTGCGTGCCGCCCAGAAAGGCAGTTGTGTCGTTTCCGATAGTCTTTCGATTACCCCAGGATGGATTGCTTCCTGAAATACGACCAGATCGGGACTAACCTGTTGGATTACCTGCCCCAGGGAGTGTTCGCGACCCAGCCCGCCAAAGCGAATATTGTAACTCAAAAGCTTTAGGGTCACGTCGCTTCCCCTGGTGAGACGACCACGAAATAAGGTTCGTCTAACAAGATGTCCCGTGTATAAAGCACCAAACTCGAGGTTGCCTGGAAGTTTACTGGCCGCCCAATCAATTGCTGCAGAGATTCTCGCAAAGGATTCAAACTCTCCGCTACTTTTGGATCCTCATCACAAAGCGGTTTCGTGTGAAGTCCAGGTATGTAATAACCATCCGAAGTCCACGCATTCATGACGGTCTTCCCTACTAACGTCACATCAATATCGCTGGTTCCTTTTCCAGCGGCGTCAAAAGGCTTTCCATCCTCGTGACGTTTATTTGTGACCACGCTGCCGCGTAAGACGATCCCGGTACCTTCCGGTAGTCCCTGCTGTAGCTTTCTGTAAAAAGCAATGAAGAGACGCTCGTCTCCATCAAAGCCAAGCGTGATAACCCGCGCACGCAGCTCGGCCTCGCTCATTTCATGTGGATCTTTGGGCATAGTAACCCCACTAAATCGGTGACCGTTTCTAAATTGGGGGGCGAGCTAACGGGAGATGCGATGCACCACTTCGAAGAACTCTCGAGTTCCCTCACGAATGTTCTTCACGGTAATCCGTTCATTATTACCATGAACACCCTGGTTCTCCTCAACCGTGGTGTAAAAGGGGGCCCAGCCATAAGCGACAATTCCGAGCTGTCGGTAAAGCTGGCTCTCAGTATAACCACTTAACATCTTGGTGGTCACAATCGCTTCAGGATGATAAGTCTTGCTCACCTCCGAAATCACTTTGAAGAGTTCAGTGTCGACAGGTGAACTATTGGGTGGCTTGAAAGTATTGACGTTTTCAATCTTGATTGTGGCGTCGTCGATTACACGTTTAAGAGCCGCCAGGAAATCTTCACGGTTCTCGTCAGGAAGCAGACGAACGTCGAGGTTGCAGGTTGCAACGTTCGGAATCACGTTAGTCTGCTTGCTGCCGTTCAACATCGTGAGTGAGATGGTATTGCGCAAGAGGAAGTTGTAGTCGCGCTTATCAGTTAACTCCTTCACAAACGCTGGATCCTGAAGTGACTTTCTAATATCAGCAAACTTGGAACGCCACGGTTCCTGTTGTAATGGAGCCACATCTTTGAAGAACTTCTCGACCGCGGGCAACAACTTAATTGGTGTTTGCCAGTCAAGTATTCGCGACATGGCGCGCACCAATCGATTTGTCGCGGAGTCTGCAATCGGGCGTGAACCGTGTCCCGGTTGTCCTGTGGCTGTTAGCTGTAACCAAAACGGAGCTTTCTCAGCAACGTCTACGCCGACGTACCGCACAGCGTTACCTTCAAGCAGATTGTCACCACCTTCAGTAAGCAGGTACTCGGCGTCTTTGAATAGGTCAGCCTTGTTCGCGATCATCCAAAAAGATCCCTCGTCGTGTACTTCTTCATCAGCGGTGGCAATAAATATCACATCACGAGATAACGGGATGTTTTGTTGCTTCAGGATGAGCATGGTCATCAGCTGAATAAGCCCTTCGCTCTTCATGTCGAGAGCGCCGCGGCCATAGATCGAGCCCTGTTTAATCTCACCTGAAAATGGATCGACATCCCATGCACTTGCGTCTGCGGTCACGACATCCATATGGCTCAAGAGAATTATTGGGCGCTTCGAGCCGTTGCCTTTCAGGCGAGCAATTATGTTTGCTCTCGTAGGCTTGTATTCAAAGATTTCGTTGGGAATGCCATTTTGATCAAAGATCGCCTTGAACCACTTCGCTGTCTCAATTTCGTTCCCCGGCGGGTTGGAGGTGTTGATGCGTAAATACTTCTGCATCAGATCGACGGACATATCCTGATACTTGGGCCAGTCGATCTTGGGTTGGCCATTTTGGGCATTCGCTACTGTAGGTAAGAGGATTAAAAGTACTACAGCTAGCCGTAGTGTTCTAGGCATCGTTTTGTCTCTTCGATTTCTCTGTGTCTCTGTTTTCTCTGCGTAGCAAACCGACAATTTCTTGTTTTTTTAGCAAGAGTTTTTTTGTCCCGAAGGGACGAAAGTTAATAGCCGTGGGCGAGCGGCTTTGCGCGAAGCCCACGGTGCTGGCGAAAAACATTGAGGACCCTGTAAGGGTCTGACAATGCTAGGAGCGTCTTTGACCCTTTCAGGGTCAGCACCCACTCGTTAGCACCGTGGGCTTCGCGCAAAGCCGCTCGCCCACGGCTACTAACTTACATCCTTTCAGGATGCGAGCTTTTGATTGCACTCTACTGCGCTGCGTCTCTGTGTTGAAATTGGAGCTCGCCTTCTGGAGGTCAAATAAACACAGAGACGCAGAGAACACAGAGAAGAATTATTTCAACTGCAACTCAGCAACCACCGGCACATGATCCGAAGCTAGCGTTTCCAAAATATAAGCACGCTTCGCTTTGAAATTTTCGCCGTTAAAGAAAATGTGATCAATTCGCTTAATCGGTTTGTCTGCAGGGTAACTGAAACCATCGCCTTTCGCACGGCTGACTACCCAGGCATCCGCAAACTTCGCTGATATCATTTTGTATGCGGCACCCGTTGGCTCGTCGTTCAAATCCGCGACGACGATCGTGGGGCCTTGAATTCGCTCTAAAAACTTGAGCATCTGCTCCGTTTCATACACTCGACCATCTTCATACTGGTAATCCAGGTGTGTCGTTACAAAATTGACCGTCTTACCTTCCACCTCTACTTCAACCTTTAACATGCCCCGACGTTCGGCTTCGCGCAGGTTTGCAAACATTCGATGCTCGACGTTTTTAAGCAAAGATCGCGAAAGAATTGCGACTCCATATTGGCCACCCTGGTAATCAAGATTGTGCGCGAACGCATAATCCATTTTCGTTAGGGCTGCCAGTTCCGCGATTTCATCTTTCCCCTCGGTACGCTTCACACCGCGATCGACTTCCTGCAAACCAACCAGGTCGGGCTTCTGCTTGTTAATGACATCAGCGATTCTTTGCAGGTCAAGTTTCTTATCCATGCCGACTCCGACGTGGATATTGTAAGTCATTACGCGAAGTGTCTTTTTGAAAACAGCGAAGGACGTAGTCGGTGCAGCCTGATTACCAGGCAAGGCCAAAATGAGCACACTAAGGAGTAGAAAGATTACCGTAATCGAGAGTTGCAGCCGGCGTTGCTTTAACATTGGGGTTGGCTTAGAAGTGCGCCGCATCATAACATGACCTGGTTCTATCACATTGTTTCCATTGGTCATTGATCATTTGACATTTATCATTTTTCATTTCAACAGCTTCGCGATTCAAGTGTGTCCGATATGCTTCAGCTTGTCGGCTTTCCAGGCGAGCAACCTCCGGAAGGAATCTTTTTCAACGACCGACAGCCTGAAGCATATCGGACACTCTCGTCGCGCGGAGCGTCTGAAATGAAAAATGATAAATTGCAAATGACCAATGACCAATGGATGGCACCTTCATAAAAACTCGAATGTCACTCTTCCCCGTGCTCGCCATGCTCTGCGCAGCATTTGTAGCTGGAGCCATTAACGCAATTGCCGGAGGTGGAACGTTACTGACGTTTCCGATTCTGATCTGGTTAGGACTTGATCCCAAAGTAGCAAACGGCACGAGCACCGTAGCTCTTTGGCCGGGTTTGTTTGGCGGGTTGTATGGCTATCGTAAAGAGCTTGAAAACAGTTCGACGATTCTCTTTCGTCTTGGCACAACGAGCGTAATCGCCGGCGGCATCGGAGCCTGGTTATTGATTCGAACGCCGTCGCCAACCTTCGCGCGTTTGGTTCCCTTCCTGATTCTCTTCGCTACGATCCTCTTTATGTCGCAAGGAACGATCTCCGGTCGATTCAAGTTTGGCAAACTCGATGAGCAACCAGCTGCCGGCTGGTGGATCGGCGCGATGATCTTTCAGTTTTTTTCGGCGATGTACGGTGGATATTTCGGTGCCGGGAATGGGATCCTGATGTTGGCCGCGCTCGGTCTGCTTGGTCTAAATGAACTGGCGCGCGCCAATGGCATCAAGAACTTTCTGGGCATCTGTATAAATAGTATCGCCGTCCTGGCATTTTCACTTAATGGTCTCGTGGTTTGGCGCGACGCGCTGATAATGGCGGTGGGAGCACTTGCTGGTGGTTATTTTGGCGCAAGCATGGCTGTACGCATTGGTACTCTCTGGGTGCGGCGCGGCGTGATCGCAATTGGCTTTATTATCTTTGTAGTAATGGTCTGGAAAGTCCGGCACTGAGGACGGAAAAATCTAACCACCAAGTCACGAAGACACAAAGACACGATTGCTCCTGCAATGCGACGATTTGTGTCTTGGTGGCTTTGTGGCTAATTCTCTTTTCCCTCCTGAGTTTCAATCAATCAAAAATGGGTAAACTCAACAAAAAACTACCGCGTGACTTTTACACGCGGTCCAACGTCCTCACCATTTCTCGAGACCTGCTTGGGAAATTACTCGTGGTACTCGACGAACACGGTAATCGAGTTTCAGGAAAAATTGTCGAGGTGGAGGCTTATCGCGGTCCTGAAGATCGCGCGTCACACGCATACGGAGGTCGACGCACCAAGCGAACGGAAACTATGTATCAACGCGGTGGGCTTGCTTATGTCTACTTTGTCTATGGCATGTACAACCAGTTCAATGTTGTTACCAACATTGAAGACATCCCTCACGCAATTCTTGTCCGGGCACTCGAGCCGGTAGAAGGGCTCGAAATAATGAGAACACGACGACATTCTCACGCAGATCGCAACCTCACCAATGGTCCAGGAAAACTCTGTCTCGCGATGGGAATCGATCGACAACTAGATCGCGCGGATCTACTGGGTAATAGAGTTTGGCTTGAAGAACTTGAGAACGTTCCGCCTTCTCGAATCGCAAAGGGACCACGGATCGGTATCGATTATGCAGAAGACTGGATCGAAAAACCGTGGCGCTTCTGGGTTAAGGGGAATGAGTACGTTAGCAGGTGATTTCGATTGCTGATTTTTGATTGTTAATTGTTGATTGGGTCTTTGGGCTTTCTCTGTGTCTCTGTGTTCTCTGTGTCTCTGTGTTAAACCTGATGTCTTGGCTTGAAGGACCTCGTTTTAACACAGCGACGCAGAGAACACAGAGACACAGAGAAA
>JBKPQV010000554.1:0-9067 GCA_046734235.1 Acidobacteriota bacterium | reverse complement strand
GGTGAACTCCCATTTGCACACTGGTTAATGGTGTTCTAAGTTCATGTGATGCCGTGGCGATAAAGTCAGATTTGAGCTGATCGATTTCGCGAAGGTGGGTAATGTCCTCAAGTAGTGTCACTGCGCCCAACAGATGTTTTTGATTATCGCGCATTGGCGTAGTGCGCAAACGAAAAGCTCGTTGGAAGCCATCAACTCCCAATGGCAATACGGATGACATACCTTCGCCTGCCACCGGTCGCTGAGATTCAATCGCTTCTGCCACCGCACCGGCAATTCGTAAGTCACGTGCTACGTCGCCGACGTGTTTACCTGCATTGGTCTTCTCGGGCCCAAAGATTTCTTCCGCTGCAGGATTTAGTTTGGTTACGCAGCCCTCAGCATCAGTCACGATCACAGGATCGTAGAGGGAGTCAATTGCAGCCTCCGTTGTTTGCTGCGCGATCAGGAGTTTACCCATGTCTGAACTCCTTAGTTGTCGCAGCCGTTCGGCCATGCGGTTGTATTCGGCTCCTAAGACCCCGACCTCGTCGCGTGATTCAATTTCAACGCGCGCATTTAGATCGCCGCCAGCAATTTTCTTGGTTGTCGCCGTGAGCTGTTCAAGCGGTTCGATGATTTTGTTGGCCAGTACGAAGGACAGCACCAGACCTGCAACCACCAGGGCACCAGCTACTAACAACGTGCGGTAAAACCAGAGTTGCGCCACGTCACCAGCAGCTTCAGACTTCACAAGCATTGCGCGTTGATTTAGCTGAAGAAGATGATCGCAGTCGGCTCGAAGCTTGTTGAATTGTGGTTCAAGACTAGCGAAATATTCGTCCCGGCGATCTGTCGTGATCTTGGCTGCGCTGTCACCCGCTACGTTACGAAGAAAGTAATCAAACGTCTCGTAATAGGCAGCCCGATCAGACCTGATTGCTTCGATTGCTTCGGTTTCTCCTATCTCGGTGATGTTATTTGAGGCTTTCGCAAAATTCTGATCAAACCGAGCACGATGTTCGCGCAACTGGGCCAAACCTTTTTCGTGGGCGCCAAGCAAAACAAAAAGAGCTGCTGAGTCCTGTCGCTCAAGACTCTCCTTCATTTCCTGAGCGGCCACAACGGAGTCGTAATTATTCGAAATTATTCGACGCGAAACGCCGCCCATCTCGCGTAAACGCCAGGCACTCCAGCCTCCAAGCAGCACTAACGCCGCCACAAAGACTAGATAGCCCAGAATTAGTTTCGTGCGTAGACTCATGTGACCTTGTTAAGAGTGTTGAGAGGGAAGGGACACCTATTCACCATTTGTTTCTGCCGATTCTTTCTGCATGATTTCAATCGGAACTACTTGTACAGTGGCGCCTCGCACTTCGTTTAGGAATCGATTGATAATCGACCCGTGCAGCAGAATGTCCCAACGCGATCTTGAAGTTTGACCAAACACGACGTGGGTAATTCCTTCGCATCGAGCAAAGTCAATCAAGGCATCAGCAACGTGCCGCGATTTCAGCCGCACGACCTTGGCTCCAAGTTCTTCTGCGAAATGAATGTTTTCCTGGAGCGCCGCATAATCCTCCGGTTTGATACGACCCAACTCTTCGTTTGGCGTTTCGACATAGACCGCATACCAATCGGTTGCTAGACGGCCAGAAATCCGCGAACCGACTCGGAGCAGTCTTTTGGCACTACCTCGTGACGCCATTGCCACCATCACTTTTTCGGGTATTACTGCCTGCTCGAGGCCTTCCTGTTCTCGATAGTTTTGCGCCTTGGATGCCTGGTCGATAGCGACTTGTCGCAGAGCTAGTTCTCGGAGGGTTGATAGATTTCCTTTGCGGAAAAAGTTATTTAGTGATTGCTCAATCTTGACGACGTCGTAGATCTTGCCTTGTCGGAGTCTTGTTCGGAGTAAGTCAACCGACACGTCTACATTGACTACTTCGTCAGCTCGTCGCAGAAAATAGTCGGGAATAGTCTCTCGCACCCGTACTCCGGTTGTACGATTCACCACATCATTTAACGATTCGAGATGCTGGATGTTTACGGCAGTGATTGCCGAGATACCAGCATTAAGCAGGTCAATCACATCTTCATACCGCTTCCGGTTTTTTGAGCCTGGAACATTCGAGTGGGCCAGCTCATCAACTATTGCGACTTCTGGCCTGCGTTTTATCACCGCCTCAACATCCATCTCATTGATCGATACGCCGCGATATTCGATCCGCTTCAAGGGTATTTGCTCGAGGTTGCCGATCATTGCTTTGGTATCTGCTCGACCATGAGCTTCGACGACTGCAATTACGATATCGACGCCTTGTTTTTTGAGTAAGTGAGCATCTTCGAGCATCTGATAAGTCTTTCCCACGCCAGGAGCCGCACCGATATAAACACGAAGCCGAGCGCGCTGAGTCGCCTTCAGTTTTTCGAGCAGCGATTCAGGGGATGGTCGTTGTACTTCAATGCTCGTCATGCAAAGTCTTACCGTGGTAATGGAGATCGCAATGTCTCGAGATCAAGGTTCAACTCCAAAACGTTCACTCGAGGCTCTCCGAGAAATCCAAACTGTCGACCTTCAATGTGTCTATTAACTAGTTGCCGCACGGCATCTTCACTTAGACCACGTTCCCGCGCGACTCGAGGTATTTGAAACACAGCTGCTGCAGGACTGATATGTGGATCAAGACCAGACCCGGACGTCGTCACGAGGTCAACAGGAATTGGTTTCCCGGGGTTCTCGGCGCGAAGTCGTTCGACGGCTGCTGTTATTCGATCCTTCAGTTTTTGACTGGTTGGCCCAAGATTGGATCCGGAAGAAGCACCCGCATCGTAGCCAGTGGCGCCGGCGGCACTCGGTCTCGAGTGAAAGTAGCGTGGCCCAACAAATGGTTGACCGATTATTCGCGAACCGACAATTGTGCCGTCTGATCTTTTAATGAGCTGGCCATTCGCCTGATCAGGAAAAATTACCTGCGCGAGGCCGGTTACTACTAGCGGGTAGACCAGTCCCAACAGTACAGTTGTAACGATCGTGATCAAAATTGCAGTCATTAGATTTCGCATCGGTTTTGTACCAAAGTCTCAAAAAATTCATGGAGGCAGACGATAGGCGCTTCATACTTCAAGTTTGCCTTGGGATTTTGTTGGTGTGAGTTCGTGTGATTTCGTGGATGGTTTTTGTCTGAGCGCATCGGGCGATCCACGAAATCACACGAAATAACACGAACTAGTAAAGAGTTTTTGCAAAGCCCCACTAACATTTCATTCATTCCAAACAACCCTACGTAACCAAAGACCAAAAATCCGAGGCCAAAGAAAAATTAGGCTCACGCCAACCCAACGGCATAGACAATCATGTCAATAATCTTGATCCCAATAAACGGAGCAATGACGCCACCTAAGCCATATATCAAGAGATTCCGGCGCAATAATGCCGCTGCGCTGAGCGGTCGATACTTCACACCTCTTAATGCCAGCGGAATCAGCGCAATTATGATCAGCGCATTGAAAATTACGGCCGAAAGAATTGCGGACTGCGCAGTTTGGAGGTGCATGATATTTAGAGTTGCGAGCGGTCCAGTCGTTGTACCTTCAATCGCGTAGAGCGTCGCAAACATTGCAGGAATGATGGCGAAATACTTAGCGACATCGTTCGCAATTGAAAAAGTAGTTAGTGCGCCCCGAGTGATCAGAAGCTGTTTGCCAATCTCAACGACTTCGATCAGTTTCGTAGGATTCGAATCGAGGTCGACCATGTTGCCGGCTTCTTTCGCTGCTTGCGTTCCGGTATTCATCGCTACACCAACGTCTGCCTGCGCCAGCGCGGGAGCGTCGTTCGTGCCGTCACCTGTCATCGCGACGAGTTTGCCGCCCTCCTGTTCGCGTTTGATCAGCGCCATCTTGTCTTCTGGGGTTGCCTGTGCCAGAAAATCGTCGACCCCAGCTTCGCGAGCAATCGTTGCGGCAGTTAACGGATTGTCGCCGGTGATCATGACGGTTTTGATTCCCATCTGGCGCATTTGCTTGAAACGCTCAACCATTCCTCCCTTGATAATGTCCTTTAGCTGGATGACACCAAGGGCGACACGATCTTCAGCTACGACGAGAGGTGTGCCTCCACTCCGTGAAATGTCTTCGACGATCTTCGCCAACTCGCCGGGCACTCGTTTGCCATGTCCATTCAAGTATTTGTCAATTGCATCCGCCGCACCTTTGCGCACTTCGCGTCCGTTGAAATCCACACCAGACATTCGGGTTTGAGCAGTGAACGGAATGAAGGTGGCTTCGAGAGGTGAGATTTCTCGACCTCGTAGTCCATATTTTTCCTTCGCAAGAACAACGATTGATCTTCCTTCAGGCGTTTCGTCGGCGAGAGAAGACAGTTGAGCTGCTTCAGCTAATTCCTGTTCATCAACCCCCGGAAGTGGAATGAACGCCGTCGCCTGGCGATTGCCAAGTGTGATTGTTCCGGTTTTATCCAGGAGCAAAGTGTTAACGTCGCCTGCTGCTTCGACTGCACGCCCGGACATGGCGAGGACGTTGTGTTGAATCAAACGATCCATTCCTGCAATACCAATCGCAGACAGTAGACCGCCAATAGTTGTGGGTATTAAGCAGACCAACAGCGAAACCAGGACGAAGATTGTTTGAGGAGCACTGGAGTAGATCGCAAATGGTTGCAGCGTGACGACTGCTAGTAAAAAGATAACTGTGAGGCCGGCGAGCAGAATATTGAGCGCGATTTCGTTTGGCGTCTTCTGTCGTTCTGCGCCCTCGACCAGGGCGATCATTCGATCGATGAACGTTTCGCCCGGATTAGAAGTCACCCGAACTCTGATCTGATCTGAAAGAACTCGCGTTCCTCCGGTTACAGCCGAACGATCACCGCCAGCTTCACGAATAACCGGCGCCGACTCGCCAGTAATTGCTGATTCATCAACGGAAGCAACTCCTTGAATGATCTCGCCGTCGGCTGGAATGAATTCACCAGCTGAAACGATAACAACATCCTCTTTCCTCAGTTGAGGTGCTGGCACATCTTCGGTCATGTCTCCTGGAACAACGCGATGAGCGATTGTTTCAGTCTTCGCCTTACGCAGATTGTCAGCTTGAGCTTTGCCGCGACCTTCTGCCATTGCTTCGGCGAAGTTGGCGAAAATGACTGTGAACCATAACCATAATGTTATTTGCAGTTCAAAACCTGTTTGTGTAACTCCTGGAATAGGCGCAACCAGGCCGCGAATCAATTGCACTGTAGTAAGGACGCTACCAACCTCAACGACAAACATGACAGGGTTCTTCATCATCTTTCGCGGGTTGAGTTTTATGAACGAATCAATGATCGCGCGCTTTACGATCGGCGTGTTCCAGATTGCTTGTTGTTTGGTATCTGTAGGCAACTGACAACTGACCATCTCTCAAAATGTCCTTCCTGCACCCATCAAGAAGTGCTCGACGATTGGACCCAGGCTAAGGACGGGAAAGAATGTCAGCGCGCCGACAATCAAGATGATGCTTACCAGCAACACCGTGAAGAGCGGTGTGGTAACTGGAAAGGTTCCTAAACTTGGTGGTACTAACTTCTTACTCGCCAGATTTCCTGCGACTGCCAGCATCGGAACGATCATCAAGAACCTTCCAATCAGCATCGCTAATCCGAGTGTTGTGTTGTACCAGTAAGTGTTTGCTGAAATGCCTGCAAAGGCGGATCCGTTGTTGCCAGTGCCCGAAGTAAATGCGTAAAGAATTTCGGACAATCCGTGTGGTCCACTATTGTTTAGTTGGGAGGTGCCAAAGCCTGGTGCCAAAACAGAAATTGCGGTGAGTACGAGTATCACTAATGGAAAGATCAACACGTAAAGCATCGACATCTTGACGTCGTAAGACTCAATCTTTTTTCCCAGGTACTCAGGCGTGCGCCCCACCATCAATCCGGCGATAAACACGGAGAGCAAGACAAAGATCAGCATTCCATATAGGCCACTACCCACACCGCCGAAAATGATCTCGCCCAACATGATGTTGATCAGGGGCACCATGCCGCCAAGCGGCGTAAACGAATCGTGCATTGCGTTGACTGCTCCGCAACTCGCATCAGTTGTCACGGTTGCGAACAAAGCAGTGTTCGCCAATCCAAAGCGAACTTCTTTCCCTTCCATATTTCCGCCGGATTGCGCTGAACCGGTCACTTGATCGGCTCCAAGTTGAGACAAGATCGGATTTCCTCCCGACTCAGCCCAATAAGTAACAGTGACCCCAAGTAGAAAGACGAACACCATCGCAGCAAGCACGGCCCAACCGTGTTTTGGAGAACCGGTCATGCGACCCAGCGCGTACGTCAGCCCGCCACCGATTGAGAAGATAGACAGCATTTCAAGGAAGTTTGTAAATGGCGTAGGGTTTTCAAACGGGTGTGTGCTGTTGACGTTAAAGAAGCCACCGCCATTTGTTCCCAACTCCTTAATAAACTCCTGGGAGGCGACCGGTCCCTGGGCGATTGTTTGTTCGCTAACCTTCTTTGTTTCTTTTTGCGATGAGCCATCCGGATTCGTCAAAAGACTCCCGTTCTCATCTTTCTTATCGACTTCAGTGGTTTGTTGTTCAATAAGTTGCGCGGTGTCGTAGGGCCGGAGATTCTGGACCACCCCCTGCGAAACAAGTAGCAATGCGCCAAGAACACAGACGGGAAGGAGGACATAGAGATTGCAGCGAACGAAGTCGACCCAAAAATTGCCAATAGTCTTCATCTCGCGACGAGCAACGCCACGAATTAGGACAATAGCCAGAACGATGCCCGTGGCAGCTGAGCCAAAGTTGTGATAGGCAAGACCGACCATTTGCGTGAAGTAGCTCATCGTTACTTCAGGTACGTAGCTTTGCCAGTTTGTATTGCTGGTAAACGAAGCGGCAGTATTGAATGCTGAGGCAACGAACCCGCCGGTTGCGCTCGCACCTGAGTCAACTCCAGGCAGCCGTTGCGGATTGAATGGTAGGTAAGCCTGTAGACGCTGAATGAAATAGAGCAACAACATTGAGACTGCGCTGTAGAGCAGCATCGATACTGCATACTCCGACCAATGCATCTCGCGTTCTTCCCTGACTCCGGTCAGGCGATAAATCACCCGCTCGACTGGGCGAATGATGGGATGAAGAAAAGTTCTCTTACACTCAAAAACCTGCGTAAGGAAAACACCAATCGGTTTCGCAAGCGCAATTACGATCGCAATAAAGAGCAGAATTTGTAACCAACCATTTGCAGTCATACGTAACAGTCCCTTAACACTGGTTGCGACACTCAGAATTTTTCAGGACGCAAAAGTGCGTAAATCAGATACACGAGCAGCAACGACGATGCTGCGAGACCGATTATAGTTTCGAGATTCATTGATAATTTCCTTTTGCCCTTGGTTATCTCAGGCGCTCACACGCGCGAACGTAAGCCACTGCGACTAAGAAGAATCCAATCGTGATTGCTATGTAAATTGTGTCTGCCATTGTTTTCTTGTTTCAGTTGAAGTTGTACCCAAGCTCCAAAAGGAAGAACTGATTTCCATTGGACGCGTTTGAATTTCCGATCGAATAGCCAGCGTAGCCCGTAACTCGTGGTCCAACTTTGAAGACGACGCCGGGAGTAAAATATCCCGCGCTGTGCTTGCCGGTTAGCCAGTCGGCCGCGATCGCGAGTTTGCTGTTTATCGGATGTTCAATACCAAACTGACCACCGCCTCGATTAGCACCGGCGACGACATTCTTCGTAAAGTCGAAGCCGCCTGCTGTCAGGCGTGTTCCGTTCTTAAAAGTCTTGCTGACCTCTGCATATACATAGTTCCCCGCGTCGTATGAGCGATTGCGAACAGGCACAAACAAGTTGTTGCCAATTACAAAGTCCCAACCGTTGTCTTTTCCGCTGTAGGGTTTCCACTTTATGGTGGGAACCAGAGTGGTCGAGTCAGGACCCGGCTGAATGTTGCCAGTTACATTGAGTCCGACTTCAATATGGTTGCCGGCTCCAACCACCACGCGCGGCACAAAAGATGAAAACTTATTGACGAATGGTGAGTCGTTTGGTTTGAAGCTGACGTCTAGCTCAGCGTAAACCTTACCCTTGTCGAGGACGTCCGTTGAAGACACATTGAAAATAGTTTGCTGAGCTGCGTTGTTTGACAGACCACCCGAAAGACATACAACGACAACGAGCGCCAATACTGTTTTAGACGTTGGCAAAACTTTCTTTTCAATTTGAGTTTTCACTGTTCTTCACTCTTTCTTCCTTGTGTTCCTGCTTCGCATTCTTGTCGACTAGATCAAGACAATGTGCGCCAAATAGAAGAAGAGGAATTGTTAGAAACAATAAGAACGCCCCTGTACGTTGAATTGCCAAGCCATGCCATGTTGGACCGGTAATCCAGCCAACCGCAGTTAATAACGATCCGAAAAGTGGTGAAACCACACCGCCCAATAATCCGACCAATGCACCGAGGCTGCACTTGGACCAGCCACGTTTTTGAAGTTGTCTGATGACTGTCAGCTCATCGTTTCGTTCGTTGAGCATCATTTCGGTAGTCATAACGGCCTCCCCCTGGACGAAAAAGCGCGAAGCAACACGCTTCACGCTTCATTACGGCCAAATCTTCGTGTTTCTTCCTCTTAGCCTGCGGAGTTAGCTGACGGGCTCGGACAAAGGAAGTGTCCTACGTCTACGATTAGGCGATGCGCCCCGGTCTCACATTGCGAGACGGTTGGTTCCTCCGTACTGCTCCTCTCGATTTCAAACCATCCGTGAGCAGCTTCGGCAGCAAATTGTCAACAAAGAGAGATTACGAGGTGGGATATAAAAGTGGTGTAAAGAGTCTATAAAAAGTTTGTAAAGATGGCGGAAGGACGATTGGTGATTCCTGATTGCTAATAGGTGATTGCTGATTGTACTTAAAGGGCATTGAGCTAACGCTGCCATGGATAAGAGCAGTATTACATCGCCTTTAGTAACCCATTGAGAACTAAAAGGAGCACTGGTCCTGGGACCGCACGCGTCCCCGCGTGCCCGATAGCAAAACGCAACAACAGGATCTGCTAGAGCCTTAACATC
>JBKPQV010000553.1:0-3305 GCA_046734235.1 Acidobacteriota bacterium | reverse complement strand
GGATTTGCATGATCTGGATCGACTGATCTCCACTACGCAAGAACTCATACGTGACACAAAAGACTGTTTCAGTCGGGAGCAGCCGGAAGATTCGCTATTGCGATCAAAACACGAATTGGTTGAGGCTTCGCTGATGAAACTGGCTTCCGATCTGGTGAACCTACGAATGGTCTCCCTTGATCGTCTTCTTCAACGAGTCCTGCGAGCTGGAAAATCGGCCGCCTACGCTGCCGGAAAAGACATTGCCTTTATTGTTGAGGGGACCGAAATAAAGATTGACAAGACATTGTCAGACGGAATTGCAGATCCTCTAATTCACCTCGTTCGCAACGCTGTTGATCATGGGATCGAGGACGTGGAGCTGCGGAAAACGTTAGGCAAACCTCAACGCGGAACGATTGCTATCGAAGCGACTTCTGTTCAAGGACGAACACTAATCCGTGTTAGCGATGATGGTCGTGGTATTGATCCAAAGCTCATTTCTGATAGAGGCCGACAATTAGGCTTGGTTACTGAAGCGAAACAATTTGATATTGCACAAAGTGTCCGGCTGATTTTTCGTTCCGGGTTCTCAACTGCTGAGAGCGTATCGGAAATATCGGGGAGAGGGGTTGGTCTCGATGTAGTGGAAAGCGCAATAGAAGAGGTCGGTGGCGCAATAAGAGTAAAGAGCCAGCCGGGATTTGGCTCCACTTTTGAGATTGTATTGCCTGTAACGTTTAGCTTGCTAGATGTAGTAGTAGTCCGGGAAAAGGGAGTTCGGTACCTGTTGGATGCCAGACAGGTACTTGCGAGCGGCAGCGTTGAAGCGATCATTTCCCCAGGCATTTCCCTGGTAACGTTAAGCGAGCTGTTGGGCCAAGATCGCGGCCCCACAAATACGGGATCTGTGCTCTCTTGCAAGCTCGAACACAACCACGGTGGGCCCTCGATAGGTTTGTTAGTTAGTGAGGTGATTAGTACGGAGCAGGTATTAATTCGAAATCTCGGCAGTCGTGGCGGCCGTTGGCTTGGAGTAGCCGGGGCAGCAGAAATGAGCGACGGTGGAGTGGCTTTGTTGCTGGATCTTCCGTCATTGATGGCGGCTTCCGAAATTTAGAAAGCTCTGCGTCTCTGCGTTCTCTGCGTCTCCGCGTTAAAAATGTCTACGCCTTCCTAAGCTCATTTCAAACGCAGAGACGCAGAGAACGCAGAGACGCGGAGAAGCTTCAAGCGAAGTCCATCTTCGGATGCATTGTGTGCCAGTTGGTAACTCGCTCATACGCTAGCGCGACTCGTAGTGGCGAAACCTCATCGTAGACCCCTCCCGTAAACATGATCGCAACCGGCCGATCATTAACAAATCCACACGGAACACAAATGGCAGGATTTCCAGTGAGGTTAGTCACCAGCAGACTGGCACTTCCAGGTGCTGGGCTCACAAAGACATCCCACTGCGACATGAGTTTTTCCATTTCATGAATAAGCAATGTGCGCGCTCGTTGAGCGCGAAGATATTCCACTGCGGGGATGAATCTGGATGTTCTAAAAGTGTTCGGCCAGTCGCCTGGGTTTTGACCTGATAACTGTCCTACACGTCCATCTCGAGTAATGTCGTCAAATGCAGCGGCGGCTTCAGCTGAAAGAATGAAACGTAACGAAGGAGTTGAGAATTTGGGCATTTCAATTGGCACTAACTTGGCACCTGCCTTCTCCAGAACTTCGAGCGCGGTTTTATAAAGCGCTCGACGTTGCTCTTGCTGTTGTCGTTGCTGTTCGTTGTTTGGAGTGAAGCCTGTACCATCGAATTCGGTTTTTAGATAACCGATTCGCAGGGTGCTGATATTCGTATCCGGGTTCCAATTGAAAGGCGCATCACCTACAGTGATGTCCTTGCCGTCGGGTCCATAGATCGCATGCAGTGCTGCGGCACAATCTTCAACACCTCGACAAATTGGTCCAATCTTGTCCATGGTCCAACTCAGCCCCATGGCACCGTAACGACTTACCCTTCCGTATGTAGGCCGCAAGCCTGCGCAGCCGCAGGTCGAGGAAGGCGAAATGATCGACCCAAGGGTCTCGGTCCCAATCGAAAATCCAACTAGTCCGGCGGCAGTTGCCGATGCTGGTCCGGCAGAAGAGCCGCTTGAACCGGTTTGTGTGTCGTCTGGAACCCATGGATTTCTTGTAACTCCTCCAAACCACCGTGGACCCTGGGCGAGTGCACCCATCGAAAGTTTTGCGACCAAAACTGCGCCCGCCTCATTTAGTCTTTCAAAAACTGTCGAGTCGTAATCAATAACCTGATCACGGTATGGCTCTGCGCCCCAGGTAGTCTTAATTCCCTTAGTAGCAAATAGATCTTTGGCTCCCCACGGGATGCCGTGTAATGGGCCACGATACTTGCCGCGCTTTATTTCTGCGTCGGCATCCGCAGCTTGCTTCAGAGCGAGCTCTTCAGTGAGCGTAACCACGCAAAGCAGCTTTGGCCCGAATCGTTTTAGACGGGCCAGGTACATTTTCGTTAGTTCGGTAGATGTAATGCGCTTTGTCCGGATGAGCTCCGCAAGTTGGGGCACAGTGGCAAAAGCCAAGTCATCCACCGTCTTGAATTGCGGAGGTTCAACTTTTCCGAACCGGAACTTGGTCTTGGGTACATAGCGCTCTTTTGCCGCATGTGCTGGATGAAAAGCGATCGCAGGTTCAGTGTCTAAGGGCACATCTATTTTGCGGACTGTTTCATAAGAATCGAGATTGCGATTTACACCAGCCAGGGCCATGGCCTCTTGAGCATCCGTGAATTCAATTCCGATCAACTTCTCGGCCGTGTGCAGCATCTCCTTTGTTATGCGCGGCGTTGGCGTGGGAGATGGTGAGGGCAAAGGTGAAGGTGTCGGCGTCTGGGCCAAAGTATTAAGCGGCAACTTAGTGGCAACAATACCGGCGGCGCCCAGCGCTGGCAGGAACTTGACGAATGATCGGCGGCTCCTTGAGGTTTTGCCCGGTCGCTGAGTTAGCTTAGATTCACTTTGTTTCATGTCAATTTTGCGTCTCACTGTCTAGCCTCACAGTCAGTTATTGATTCTTCATCGGCACCATAGTTCCCGTACCAACACCTTGAGTGCTTTCAGCTCCATATTTGATCTTTACAACCTTGGCTTTGCCATATCTGTAGATTGTGACGATAAACAAATTGTCGTATTCGCTCTCTGGGATTATTGGAGTATTTTCTCCGCTCAGGATTGAAACTAAGGCGGGAACAGTATTGTTATGTCCGGCTACAAAGATTGTTTGACCGCGATGGTTACTTGTGATCTGTTTTGCAA
>JBKPQV010000552.1:0-14607 GCA_046734235.1 Acidobacteriota bacterium | reverse complement strand
GAGTACGCTCGGAATTGAAGTCGCTCTGAAGCTTAATGGCGAGATCATCAACTGCGATTCGGTGCAGGTCTACCAGGGCATTCAGATCGCTACGGCGAAGGTTCCCTTTGAAGAACGTAAAGGCATTCCGCACCATCTGATCGATTTTGTTCCTCCTGAAGTTAACTACACAGCGGGAGAATGGGCCCGAGAAGCAGCTATTAAGATCGAGGAGATCGAACAGCGAGGACGCGTTCCCTTACTAGTAGGAGGAACAGGGTTCTATTTGCGAGCACTTAGACAGCCTTTTTTTGTTAGTCCACAAACTGATGAGACGCTGCGCAAACGCATCTCGAGTATTCGCGAGCGACATGGTCCGGAACATCTTCACAAGCTCTTAAAACGACTTGACCCAGCCGCAGCCGACCGCTTTTTTCCACGCGACTGGCCCCGCGTTCAACGAGCTATCGAAGTCAAGCTGCAGACAGGCCAGTCAATCGTTGATCAACTTGACCAACGACCGGCCGCCCATGAAAGCGCCCGCCGTTTACAAATCTTTGCGCTGAACCCTGACAGAACTGAACTTTACAATCGCATTAATCTGCGCGCCGAAGCACATTTTGAGCAAGGGCTGGTTGAAGAGGTGAGAGAGCTATTAGCCCGGGGCCTCCCCTCGGAATCAAACGCGCTTGGAGCTCATGGTTACCGTCGTGTAGTCGAATTTCTTCAGGAAAAACGAACTTTAGCTAGCGCTATCGAGCAAACAAAGTTGGATGTCCGACATTACGCAAAGCGCCAATTGACGTGGTTTCGGCGCGAAGAAGGAATTGAGTGGGTCGACGGCTTTGGTGAAGAAAGTACGGTCATTAGCACAGTTCTCGAGAAGATTGAGGGCGCCGTCCAGCCCAAATAATCATCTTTCTATCACAACTGGGCGAATCGCTTGTCAGCCTCTAACCCGTGTTGTAATCTGATTGCAATCGCTTAGTAATGCTTCCCGGGTTCCAATCATGTCAGACGGCAAACAGGCACCGCAGAATATTCAGGACGCCTTTCTCAACACAGTTCGGCGTGAGAAGACGACGGTAATAATCTACCTCCTGAATGGCGCCAAACTTACCGGTCGAATACGCAGTTTCGATAAATTCTCCGTTTTACTGGAGGCAGGGACGCAGGAACAGCTCATTTTTAAGCACGCCATCTCCACAATTTCACAAACAAGACGCGCCAGTGGCGAGATCCACACCTCACCGGTAGCAGACACGCATGCTCGTCACGATGATACCCACTCGCCTGAAGCCTGATTGTTCGTTTAAACTCTCGCGCATTAAATTTCCAACCCAATAGAGGATCTGTGCCTGGAACTTTTATTACCTTCGAAGGTATTGACGGCAGCGGTAAGTCAACTCAATTACGGCTACTAACTAATTTTCTAAAGGAACGTGGCTGCGATCCACTCCTGACTCGTGAACCGGGCGGAACGACGATTGGCTTACGATTGCGCGCTGCATTGCTCGATGCGCAGGAAGAAATCGATCCCTTAACAGAGCTTCTAGTTTTCGCTGCCGATCGAGCTCAACATGTCAGACGGGTTTTGCGTCCAGCCCTGGAACAAGGCCGGATCGTACTTTCAGATCGTTACGCTGACGCAACCGTAGCTTATCAAGGTGCTGGCAGAGGTTTTGACCCCGAGCTAATTTCTGAAATCGTGCGCTTGGCGACAGAAGGGCTCAAGCCCGATCTGACCTTACTGTTTGATGTCTCCGTCGATGAATCAGTTAGTCGGACTACGCGCAGAGTAAGTGCACGACGAGATCGTTTAGATATTGAGCACGCGGATTTTCACAAAAGGGTACGTGATGCTTACTTGCGTATCGCAGCCGCAGAACCAGATCGGATCAAAGTGATCGACACCAGTGGTCCAGTTGAAGCGACACAAGAACGTGTAAGAGGGATTTTAGTCCCCTATCTCATGACCCGCGGTTATTTAGTAAGGAACAGTTAACGACAATGTTTGATTCATTAACGGGCAATCAACGAGTAAAAGAAGTTCTGAAGCGCATGCTCTCACAGCAGCGCCTACCAGGCGCACTTTTATTCGTTGGCGAAGAAGGCATCGGCAAGAAACTATTTGCCCTCGAGGTTGCGCGAGCTCTCAATTGCCGGACTCCAAAGAACGAAGAAGCGTGTGGCGAGTGCAGCGCCTGCAAGCGCATTATAAAACTCAACTATCCAACCAGTTCAGATCGCGATGACTGGATCCCAATGATCTGGACTGATCATCGCGACGTCGGAATGATTGTGTCGCCGAAGCGAGTGCTGCGTGTTGAACAAATGCGCCAGATCGAAAGAGAGGCGAACTTTCGGCCATTTGAGGGCAAAGCCAGGATATTCATCATTGATGAAGCTGAGAAACTGAACGACGCATCCGCGAACGCATTGTTGAAGGTGCTTGAGGAACCTCCCAGCACGTCGCATTTGATACTAATCACCTCGCGGCCGGCGATGCTATTGCCGACCATTCTGTCGCGCTGTCAGATGATCAGATTTTCTCCACTGGCACCCGCTGAGATCGAAAACTACCTGACAACAAATAAACTTTCGGAAAGTTCAACTGCGAAGGTGCGAGCCCGTGCTGCAGCAGGAAGCATCTCCCGAGCTCTTTCAGGAGATTTGAAAACATTCGACTCGCAGAGAAAAGCAATGCTCAAAGTACTCGAAGCACTGACTGCGACACCCGATTGCGTACAGCTCATACGATCATCGGAGCAGTTGAATGAGGCGCAATACAAGGACGAGTACGAAGCACGGCTTGATGTATTGGAAACGTTGATTCGTGATGCCTGGATGCTCTCGCTCGGTACGGATCGCGAACAACTAGTGAATTTAGACATGGCTCCCGAGCTTCAAAGAATTAGCCAGGCCATCGACCCACGTAAAGCAGCGGCATGGATGCTGGAGATCGAGGACATGCGCGAACAGTTGATCGTGAACATCAACCGCAAGATTGCTACAGATTCGTTGTTTTTGACGATGGCCTCAGGCGAGATTCCGCTGAAGCGTTTCAGTGTGAAGTAGAAGAGAATTTGGGAATGCGGATTTGGAATTGCGAATTGCGGATGTCGGAATGCGGATTTGGGATTGCGGATTGCGAGTAAAATTTGAAATTAGCTGAACCCAACCAGTCACGAAATCCGAAATCCCAAATCCTAAATTCGAAATTCTATCTGGTAATACTCACCAACTCAGGCTCAGCGTCCTGCTTGGCACTCGCGCCTTCCGCAAGCAGTTTCTCGGTCTCCATTACAAAAGCTTCCACGATGTCTTCGCCTGCGACCTTTCTCATTGGTACGCCGTCTTTGAAAATCATTCCGACACCGCGACCAAAAGTTATGCCGAGTTGAGAATCATGCGCTTCGCCAGGGCCGTTGACCGCACATCCCATGATTGACAGGTGTAGCGGCTCCTCAATATGCGCCAGACGTCGCTCTATCTCTGTGACAATGCCTACAAAGTTGTCTACATCAAGCCGGCCGCAAGTAGGACAAGCGACTACCGTAACACCACGGGTACGCAGCCCAAGAGATTTCACGATCTCCCACGCAACTCGCACTTCTTCCTGTGGCTCCGCAGCAAGTGAAACTCGAATCGTGTCGCCGATTCCCTCATGCAACAGGATTCCTAAACCAATCGACGATTTGATCGTGCCGCTGAACGAAGTACCAGCTTCAGTTACACCCAGGTGCAGTGGGTAATCGACCTTTTGCGCTAACAAGCGGTAGGCAGCAACTGTACGATGAACGTCTGAAGCCTTTAACGAAATGATGATGTCGGTGAAATCCAGATCCTCCAGGATTTGAATGTGACGCATGGCGGATTCAACCATCGCTTCAGGCGTGGCTGTGCCGTACTTCTTCAGTAAATCTTTCTCCAGTGAGCCACCGTTAACACCGATTCGAATAGGCACACGTTGCGCTTGAGCAGCGCGCACAACTTCACGAATTCGCTCATGTGCCCCGATGTTTCCTGGATTTAAACGGAGTTTGTCGATACCAGCGTCGAGGGCCATTAAAGCAAGCTTGTAATGGAAATGAATATCTGCAACGAGCGGAACATCAGGAACTCGTTTGCGAATCTCCTTGAGCGCTACTGCGGCGTCGTTATCAGGCACAGCTAACCGAACGATCTCGCAACCAGCGCGTACCATTTCCTCTATCTGCGCAACAGTCGCGCCAACATCCGCCGTGTCCGTCTTGGTCATCGACTGGATCACAACAGGCGCACCTCCACCTATCTGGAGATGCTTAACTTGAACAGGTTTTGTTTGACGCATTGTCAGTTGGTCGGGCGAACGTTGGCTACATCTCGTTCGCCTCTATTTTGTGGGCGCCGTAGCTGCGGGTTTCTCGGGTTCTGAACTACTCCCGCGAAACTGTTTGAAAAAATCATTAGTGATAACGAAGACCATCAACACCAAAACCATCACAAACCCTACTTGCTGGATCCGATCGCGCACAGTCACTGACAACGAAAGACCAATGAGCGCTAATAGTCCCTCGATCAGCAACAGGAAAATTGCTCCACCATCCAGAACTGGTATCGGCAGTAGATTGAAGATTCCGAGGTTCAGGCTTAAGAACCCAAGCATGCCGAACACGCCATCCCATCCCAGTCGTTCAACTGATTTCTGCGTGGCCTGGTAGATTCCCAGGGGGCCAGACAAAGTATTACTTACTGATCGCTTGCCTTTGAACACCTGACCCAGCGCTTTGCCGGTGAGGCGTAGAATCTGAAGATTCGAGTCATATGCATAAGCGATGCTCGAACCGATTCCGGCTTTGTGTAATGGATATTGCTCACCAATCTTGATACCCAAAAGCGATCCTGGAAGTCGGCGCGTGACCGTCGTGAGTTGGGTAACTTGACCATTACGCTCAACCGTCAACGAGATTGGTTGGCCATCGTGGCCGTGAATGTATTCGGTAATTTGCGCTGCACTTCTTACAGTTTCACCACCAATCGAAACGACACGATCACCCGATTTAAATCCAGACTCCTCTGCCGGAGAACCAATACCGACTTCGCTTACTACAACTGGTAAACCACCATAGTCTGGAATGAACTCAAGAAAGCCTGCGGACTCACCATTCTCGGTGCGAGTTGCCGGACGAATAGTCAACGAAATTACTTCCCCATTTCTGTTGATAATCATCGGCAACGCCTGACCTGGTGACAACAAAGCGTCGGTGGAAATCGAATCCCAAGTAGGATTCACAGCCCCATTAAAAGAAATGATGTGATCGCCTGATTTCAATCCAGCCTGCTCTGCAACCCCACCCTTCGTCACATAGCTGACCACCGGTTGCGGTGTAGCAGGAACGCCGTAGATCAGTGCTCCTGCAAAAGGAATGGCCAACGCGGTCAGGATGTTCATCACAGGTCCCGCCAGCGCTACCATAATTCGTTGGTATTTCGGACGGAGGTTGAACATTTCCTGCGGTGGAATATCGACGGCCCCTTGACCCTCAAGAGGCGCGTTTGATTCGTCACCACCCAACTTTCCGTAACCGCCCAATGGAATTGCCGAAACGCGATAATCGGTGTGGCCCACTTTCCTACCAAATAGACGAGGACCAAACCCAACGGAGAAGGTCTCAACGCGGATTTTCAGAAGTTTTGCGACTATGAAGTGTCCGAATTCGTGAAGGACAACAGCAGAACCCAGAATGAAGACAAACGCCGCGGGAATTATTAAATAGCTCATTAAAAAGCGCTCTTTCTAAACATTTCCAACTCCAAATCAGCCCATTTAGACACAACTCCGACCCACTCGGGTTGCATAGCGAGTTTACGCGGCGCGTTACGTTTGCGTCAAACAATTCACTTTAAACATTTGCAGGCCTCTTTGTCAGCCTTTCAATCTCCTGCGCAGCCGCCAAACGCGCCCAATGGTCAACTGCCAAAACGCCAGCAATATCTTCTACGGGCGAGGGAGCGTGTTGGTTCATGACCTTTTCAATTACAAGTGCTATTTCAGTTAAACAAATTCGTTCATCGAGAAATGCCGCCACCGCCTCCTCGTTTGCCGCACTCATTGCGGCTGGAAGAGTGCCACCTGTTGTAAGGGCACGATAGGCGAGAGCGATACACGGAAACCGTTCAAGATCAGGAGCCTCAAAGTGCAACCTCGAAATGGTTGTAAGATCTAAAGGCGGTAATGGAGATGAATGGCGCTCTGGATAGGTAAGCGCATACTGAATTGCATGACGCATGTCTGTGACACCCATTTGGGCAATCATTGATCCATCGACCATTTCAATCATTGAATGAACCACTGACTCAGGATGCACCAAAATCCCAATCTCATCGGCACCAAAACCAAAGAGCCAATGGGCCTCTATGACTTCCAATCCCTTATTCATTAAGGTCGCAGAATCGATTGTGATTTTTGCACCCATGGTCCACGTAGGGTGCTGCATCGCTTCGGCAACACTAGCCAGTTTCATTTCGTCACGATTCTTGGTCCGAAAAGGCCCACCTGACGCGGTTAATACTATCCGTCTCACTTCTTCACGTTTTTCTCCGCGCAAGCATTGATGTAAGGCGTTGTGTTCCGAATCGACCGGCAGGAGTTCAGCGCCCGATTTTCTGGCCGCACGTGTCATCAACTCGCCGGCCATCACCAACGTTTCTTTATTTGCCAGCGCTACTCGTTTACCGGCCTCGAGAGCTCTCAAGGTGGGCAAGAACCCTACTGCACCAACTGTCGCACTAACAACACAATCGGCATGCTCGTGCGTGGCTACTTCAACGAGACCTTCCTCGCCAATAACCAAACGTGGTAGATCGACGTTTCGCGCAAACAATAATGCGCGAAGCTCGTGAGCAGCTTCTTCACTTTCGACTGAAACAACTTCGGGTAAATGAACGGCAACCTGGTCAGCCAACCGCTCCACATTACTGCCAGCGGCAAGTGCAACTACCCGCATCTGCTGCGTAGTAAGTGTTTCAATTACACGAAGAGTATTGCATCCGATTGAACCGGTTGAACCAAGTATCGCGACGCCTTTTGTAACCATACTAAGCTGCAGCTATTAGTCTTGGAGGGGGAATAATAATTCTTGAATCGTACGGGTCCTGGAGACTGATAGTTTGACCTTTCTTATCGACGTAAGTCGCAGAAACTACGCGCCAGTCCTGGCCATGTAGAAAGACCAGGTTTACTGACGCATTAACCGTCTCGCGATCGCCGATAACCTTTATGTTTATAGTCGCCGATCCATTGTCGTTCGCAATGTTAACGCTACCCGTCACAAAACTGCCAAAATCTTTGACTTCTCCGATATCCGCTTTTAGTTTTTCACTATTGCGAAGGAATGTTTTCGCAGTTTCCGTCGCCTTGCTATTACCAATCGTATAAAAGATAAAACCTGCAACTGCGCCAACAGTGAGAACCACAGCAAGAACAATAAAGGCGATAACGCCCAGAATGATGAAAACGATTTTGCGAGTAGTCATGAATTGGCTGCGTCTGGGGAATCAGCTACTGAAATAGAAGCGGGCAAAATAGTAGATGAGCGGTGCGTTGAAGAGCAAGCTATCGAGTCTATCAAGGATACCTCCATGTCCCGGAAGTATATTTGCGGCATCTTTTGCTCCGGCACCTCGCTTCAACGCACTCTCGGTCAAATCGCCTAAGATTCCCACCACCGTCATTACGAGCGCCAGCGGTATAGCAAGTTTCAGCGGAAACTCACGAAAGAACCAGAAGTGTGCAATTGTGGCCATGGCTGCAGCGGCTACAATTCCGCCAGCTACCCCTTCCCACGTCTTTCCTGGACTAATCCTGGGCGCAAGTTTGTGTTTACCTAACGCTCGCCCTACGTAATACGCGCCAGTATCGGCTCCCATTAACACCAGGAAAAAGAAGGAGAGCAGGTGCGCGGAAAGTGTTTGACTAAAACCAACGCGAAGGGATATGAGATGACTCCCGAGCAAAGCGACATAGAGAACTCCGAGAATCGTTGCTCCGGCTGACGCGATCATCTTGTCAAATGCATCCGCTCGAAGCGCAGCGGCAATTAAGACTCCTGCGGTCAATACAATTAAGGTGCTTTGAATTAGCAGTAAGTTTAACGAGAGGTCGTTGAAGAAAATGCAGGTTACAAAGATTGCAATTGCTGCAAGAAACCCGCCACCGGTATCGGGTTTGATTTGAAGTTTTTTCGCAAGGACGTAAAACTCAAACAGACCGAGCGCGATTGCGGCTCCGGCCATCGCCACAAACAACCACTTGAGCCACGGAATCAAAATCGAGGCTATCAGAAACGGAAGAACGATCGCTGCAGTTAGTAAGCGCGCGGCTCCAGAACTTTTTGCGGGTGGGTTTGGTTTGTTGGGCTTCTGCAATTTGGATTTTGGGGCTTGGATGTTGGATCTCGGTCTTTAGCTTTTTAGTCTTCGGTCTCAATTAACAATAGGTCCTATTGGTCCAATTTGTCCTATTTCGCCCATCACTTTCCTCCAGCCACTAACTTTAACCCACCAAAGCGCCGATCGCGCCTTTGATAATCAACAACTGCCTCGAGCAAATGTTGACGGCGGAAATCGGGCCAGAGAGTGTCGGTAACATAAATCTCGCTATAGGCACTCTGCCATAACAGGAAATTCGAAATTCGCAACTCGCCGCTGGTTCGCACCAACAGATCCAGCTCAGGCAGATTGCGAGTGTAAAGCTCGTTGGCGATGCGATCCTCAGTCAGCTCATCAGGACGACCACCTTCGTCCAGTAATCGCCTTACCGCTGCTCGTGACGCATCGACAATCTCTGCCCGTCCGCCATAGTTAAGCGCAACGCTCAAAATCATTCCCTTATTTTTCGCGGTTCGCTCAGTTGCGCGCGCTATCTCAGCGCGAACGTTGTCCGCCAATGCGCCCGTTCTACCAATCGTCTGAAACTTGATGTTCTGGCGATCAATCTCGTCTAACTCGATGCGCAGGTAACGCCTCAACATTCGCATTAGAGCGTCGACTTCGTAACGAGGCCTTTTCCAATTCTCAGTAGAAAAAGCGTAAAGAGTTAGCGCCTGCAAACCCAATCGAGCACCGGTGTCCACTGATGCTCGAACCGCATCAACTCCAGCCCTGTGCCCGGCAATTCTGGGTTGTCCACGTTGTGCGGCCCAACGACCATTGCCGTCCATTATGATCGCAACATGTCGCGGTAAGCGGTCCCAGGCAATTGAAGCCAACAACGCTTCTTCACGGGAACCCTTTTTTACAACTTCAGCAAAGTCCGAAAGCATATTCGCCATTCTTGTCGTTGAGCGAAGGCAGTGTCAACAACAACTTTCTCTCGTGTCTCCTCGAAACTCTCTGCGTCTCTGCGTTCTCAGCGTCTCTGCGTTGAAAAGGTCTGAGGAAGCCGTGAAGATTTTTAACGCAGAGACGCAAAGGACGCGGAGACGCAGAGAAGAAGTTTTCCAATTTTCTCTACTCGTAATCCACTCTTAATAGACTCAGCCCACATGCCGGTGCAGTTACCGCTTCGTTGGGTCGAACTCCCTTATCGATAGCCTCTCGAACGTCTTCAATAGTTAACTCCCCTCGACCCACGGACATTAACGTGCCGGCGATGGTGCGAACCATATATCGCAAAAACCCATTCGCGCTTGCTTTTATTTCAATGAAATGTACGCGTGCTCGTTCGTCGTCAAACTCCGAAACATCCAGGCGAGTAACCATACGCCAGCGATCCTCTACGTCCGACTGTGCAGCTGAAAATGCCGTCCAGTCGTGATTGCCAGGAAATAATTGTGCCGCAGTCCTCATAACCTCAACATCGAGCGACCTGGCATCGTGATGTGCGTAACGAACCCAGAAAGGCGAAATAACCGGTCCATTTACTATTCGATAGATGTAAGTCTTTCCAGTTGCTGAGTACCGTGCATGAAACTCATCATCGACCTCTTCAACCTGCAATACGCGAACATCTTTGCCGATATTTCCATTTATCGCTGCTCGTAACTTGAAGGCCGAAATTGGTCGATTCAACACAACACTGGCGACCTGACCTTCAGCGTGAACGCCGGCATCTGTACGCCCTGAACCGTTAACAACAACGTCGTTTCCTTCGATCAGCGACAGGGCTTGTGTAAGTTCCCCTTGAACTGTTCGCAACCCATCCTGGATCTGCCACCCGTGAAAATCGGTGCCGTCATATTGAAGAAGAAGTTTATAGTTCAAGGTGTGGGATCAGACTATTTCAGATTTCAGAAGTTAGAGCGGAATTAATAGGACCTATTGACCTATGGGACCAATAACTACTAACTGACTACGGACCACTGAACCAATCTGAAATCTGCAATCTGCAATCTTAAATAATTTTGCGACTTCCAGGCTTCACAACGGCATCTCCTTGTTTGCACGCTTCACAAACGGAAGGTTCAACGGCAAGTACTCGCAATGATGCTAACGCAATCCTGGGAACTGAAACATCAGCAACGCCTCCAGATCGATCAATGATCGACGCTGCGCCGATCACATTTGCCCCCGCTGCCTGCAAACACTCGATCGTCTCCCGCGTTGAACCGCCAGTAGTAATAACATCTTCAACCACCAACGTCTTTTCGTTTGGTGAGACAGTAAATCCACGACGAATCGTCATTACTCCCGCCTCACGTTCGGTCCAAATAAAACGTGCGCCAAGTGCGCGCGCAACTTCATGACCAATTACGATCCCTCCAATCGCCGGAGATGCCACCAGCTCGATTCCCTCTCCTTTGAAACTTTCAGCGATTGCTTTGCCAAATTGCTCGGCTTTTTCGGGAAACTGTAGTACGCGGGCGCACTGCAAATAGACCGTGCTATGCAAGCCGCTCGTCAGTTGAAAGTGTCCTTCAAGCAGCGCATCTGTTTTTTTGAATTCGCTAATAACCTCGTCTGCCCTCAATTTCTCACCTCGTAAACAGCAAGCGTGCTACAATCATTGCCCGAATGCCGCCTTATCCGAATTTAGTTTCTGACTCGACTCTCGTCCAGGACACAATCGACCTACTAACTGATGCCGGCGGACGCGCCGCTGCAACTGAAATCGTCGACGCCGTTTTCAAACTTTCTCACATCGATGATGAGCTCGCCGGACTACTCGTAGCCGATCTCGTTCGTAACGATCGTCGCTTCAAGATCATCGATAACAACACAGTCGAGTTGCAACAAGATAACTGGGACACTCGCCTACTAAAAGAACTCGACTTTGTGGTCGTAGATGTCGAAGCAACCGGTGCGAAAACGCCTCCGAATCGCTTGATCGAGTTAGGTGCTTATCGAATTCGTGGCGGACGAATCGTCGACAAATTTTTGCAACTGGTTAATCCTGAAATTCCGATCCCCAGGTTTGTAGTTACACTTACCGGAATATCAAATGAAATGGTCAGGCGAGCACCAGTCTTCGCTGAGGTTGCACCTCAATGGCTCGACTTCGTTAGCGATTCAGTGTTGGTCGCCCATAACGCTCCATTTGATACGAGCTTCCTCAACCATGAGATTTCGCGAGTCTATCCCGGTCATCGTATGGTGAACCCACACTTGTGCACCGTCCGATTGTCTCGTCGGGTGCTTCCAGACATTCCTAACCATCGACTTGATACAATCGCCGACCACTTCTCGATACCGATTGTGAGCCGACACAGAGCAGGGAGCGACGCGCTCGCTACCGCTGAAATCTTTCTGTTGCTGTTATCAAAACTTGAGGAAGAGCACGGCGTGAAAGATCTGGCGACAGCACGAGTTTTTCAGTTTCCTGAAATCAAACCGGCTGAACAAGGCACACCCTCAAGTCTTCCACTAGCTTCCGGTCTCTAAAGTTTGTTCAACAGCGGCTGTCGCTGATCGCTTGATCGCCTTCTTAATAAGAACAAAAGCGACTATACCAACTGCGAGGCCTAATCCGATCCATGGGTAATACCTTGCCAACAGCGCTTTGGCCTCAGCTCCGTAGCGAACGGCAAAATAGCCCTCCAGCAGGAAACGGAATGCTCGGCCAGCTACGATAGCTATCATGAAACGCGGGAGACTGAACCTGAACACTCCAGCCGTAATAACAAACAATTTAAAGGGGAAAGGCGGAGGCAACAATGTAGCTACGAGGACGGCGAACATGTCGTAACGCTCAATGAGCTCCTTTACCCGTTTTTGTTTGGCTTCGGAAAACTTGCTCAGGGCCTTCGCGCCCGCACGTCTCGAAATCAGATACAGAATCCAACAGCCAATGGCAGAACCAGCCGTCGCCATGAATGCATAGAGCAACATCCAATGCGGACTATTGGTCGTTAACAAAAGCATTAACGCATCCGCGCTACTCGGAAGCGGGACGAATGTGGAATCGAGTAAAGCTACTGCAAACAATCCAAATGCCCCGAAAGTGATCAGGTATTCAGAAACGCGGGTCAGTCCTTTAGTAACGGGGTGTAAGAATGATTTCAACTAAAGAATTTCCTTTCAATTAGCACTGTCTGTGTCGTTAGAATGCGTCGCCAGTGGTGCATTCTTACGTCGATTGATAAACATATAAATGAGTAAAGCAATAAGGCCAATTGTCGCGACAATGCTGATTATCACGACTCCATTGTCTTTGAAGAATATCAATACTCTCCGCCCATAGAAAACCGCCAGTATCCCTTCGACGTAATAGCGCAATGATCGTGCCAGCATTACCGTAAGCAAAAACTTCCAACGCGGATACTCGAGAGTACCAGCTGTAGCGACGAAAATCTTAAATGGCAGAGGCGGCGGAAGCACTGCCGGAACCGCTATGGCGAGAAAACCAAAACGAGCGTACGCTTTTTCAACTCGTTTAATGCTCTCAACGCTAAAGCGTTTCCTAAGAACAGCTTGACCACCCCGTCGCATTATTGTGTAAAGCAACAAACAGCCCAACACCGAACCAAACGCAGCAAATAAAGGAAAATAAAAGACAGCGGACGGCTGTTTGAAACAGCGACCTACAACGAGATAGTCGTTGATTTCCGGTAAAGAGAGGAGCGATGAATCCAGAGCGCCGATCAGGATCATTGCGGGGGCGGCCAGATAAATTGGCAGCCCAAGGACGTAACGCTCCAACCATCGAGCGATGGTGCTAAGCCAGTCGTACATATGGTTTGAGCTTTGAACTTCGTCCTTTGAGCTTCGAGCTTCGTGCTTGGATCTTTGAGTTTCGGGTCATTTTCGTTGTGACTGGGGATACGTAATACGAAGCTCCAAAGTCAAAGTTCGAAACTCCAAACTCAAAGTACCAAGATCAAAGCACAAAGATCAAAGTACCATCTTATTGTTTGATGGGTGAGAAGACTGCGGGCGTGTCGTAGGTGACACCAACTGTGAACCCTGAATTTGGTGAGAAACTCGTTAGTCCTTTGATTCCAGCAAAGTCAAAACGCAGCCCTGAAGCGCGTATCTGCATACCTAAACGCGCCTCCGATTGCGACTCAGTTCCTAACGGACCATTTCCTGGTCGAGTATTCGCTCGACCATTGACTTCACCGGCTATGCTGAACTGTTTATTGATGCGGAAGATACCGGCGACGCCGTAAGTAAGCACATCATTCTGCGAAAACAATTCGGTTGGCGCCGTAAGAATTGCTATTCCTAAATTACCGAAAGTGTTAAAGCGACCGTCCTGGCCAAACTTCTTTCCGATAAGGATTGAGCCGTAAGCATTAGTTTGGTTCAAGCCAATACCGGTGCCCTGGCTCGAGTTTGGCAATCCCACACCAAAACGAAAGCCCAGGGACGGTGCGCGACTGGTTTCATTTCGTAGTTTGAACTTTGCCCACAAGACAAAATCACCAGTGTCATTAGAGGAGTTGGCACCAGGAGCAAGTGATAGGGGAATCGCAGATACGCCTCTCGAGTTGATGCTCAAAACGTTCTGCGCAACCCCTTCGATTTGAAACTCAACATTGGGACCCATGCCGATGTTGACGCCGATGACACCCACCCGAGTAAGATCGCCATTTATTCCTGACACCGGATACTTGACGCCCTGCATGAAATCAAGACCACCCTCAATACGAATCGTTCCGGGTGCAATGATGTCGACGTCTTCTGTAATAAGAGGACGCTGTTGGGCAGTTGTGGAGGTAAGGGCGACAAGTAAGGTCGCAATGAAAAGCGTAAATTTGGCTAATCGCTTCATTCGCGGGCGATTGTAACGGGATGGGTGGAGTCGGTCAACGAAGTTTAAGGTTGGAACATCTGGCTTTACGCCGCGTGGTGCTTCAACTTCACAACTAGAACCTGCTCAGAACCTCTTGGACACCACCGGCTTTACGCCGCGTGGTGTTTCAACTTCACAGCTGGCCTACCTTCACCCATCCAGCACAGTCGCATTTTGAAGATAATGGGGCTTGAAACCACAGATAGCTTTCTGAGGAGTTAGCCAGCGATGAAGTTGAAGCACCACACGGCGTAAAGCCGGTGGTGTCCAAGTTTTCAGGGCTGGGTTCTAGCGATGAAGTTGAAGCACCACACGGCGTAAAGCCGGTGGTGTCCAAAGTTTCAGACTCTTCACCAATTACCCATTGTGCTAGTATTTCGGTCCTAATCCACCGACTAAAAGCTTTGAGGTCC
>JBKPQV010000551.1:0-16184 GCA_046734235.1 Acidobacteriota bacterium | reverse complement strand
CTGCGGGAGCAGCGGTGTGGAAATACCAGGTTGTGCAAAAAGTAATGGCTGTCCTAAACGCCCCTGATCCCCCTCGCAAACCGTTAACACCAAAAACTGTTAAGCCGGTCAACATCCAGGCAAGTAAGCCAACACTTCCAGTCTCAACCGACACTTCGCAACCTGTAGTCTCTCCCATTTCTCCTGCAGCTGAAGAAACCTTTAATACAGAAGTTATTCAGACTACATCGACGACGAAGCGGAAGGTGAAGCGTCCGGCATCCGAGCCGAAGAGCGCAGTTGCTGGGTCGACTGCACCAACTAGCGCGATTGAGCCAACACCGAGGACGCAATCGACAGCCGCTGGGATTAGGCCGGAAAGAGCTACGGTTGCTAACCCGGCTCAGGAAAAGCCTGTTGCGGTAAAGCCTGCTATTCCAGAGCCAAGTACACCTGCGAAGACTGAGCAGAAGCCCAAACCAAAAGTAATTCAGTGGCCCTAAAGCTGGTGTCAGGTGTCAGGTGTAGGGTGTCAACTGTTGGGTTAGGAACCCCCCAAACCAAATCTGAAATCTGCAATCTGAAATCTGCCATCTAGTTACCCCGATTTGTTCGTAGCACCCTCCTAATCTACAATTCACCCGCAAACATACTTCGATACTTCCCCCATTTAGTGGCTTTGCCATTCGCCGCTCCCAAAAGAATTGGCCGTTACGAAATCTGCTCCCAACTCGGCGCCGGCGGTATGGGTGAAGTGTATCTCGCCGTGGATACCAAGTTGGACCGCAAAGTTGCCCTGAAAATCCTGCCCAACGACATCGTCGCTCACGATCGAGTACACAGATTTGAACAGGAAGCCAAGGCTGCCTCTGCTTTGAATCATCCCAACATACTCACGATTTATGAGATCGATGAAATTGATTCGGATCGATTCATCGCTACCGAGTTTATCGATGGCGAAACACTTCGCGATCGGTTGAAGAGCGTGCCGTTCAGCACTCACGAAGCGATTGACATTGGTATTCAGATCGCTAGCGCGCTTTGTGCAACTCACGGTGTCGGCATCGTTCATCGGGACATCAAACCCGATAACATCATGCTCCGTCGTGATGGGATCGTTAAAATCCTGGACTTCGGCCTGGCCAAGCTAGCTCGCGAACGGCAGGTATTCGCAACTGATCCAGACGCTCCAACTCAGGTACAAGTGAAGACTGAGGAAGGTGTCGTCATGGGAACGGCTCCTTACATGTCACCCGAACAGGCTCGCGGGTTTGAACTGGATGCGCGCACTGATATTTGGAGTTTGGGATGTGTCTTGTATGAAATGGTCACAGGGCGTCAGCCCTTCGCAGCTCCAACTAAGGTCGACATGATGTCAGGGATTCTCAACCACGATCCCAATCCACTTCAATCGTATGTTACTGATAGTCCGCCCGAATTTGAGCGAATTATCTTACGTGCTTTACGAAAAGACCGTGACGAGCGTTACCAAACCGCCAAAGACTTTTTGATTGAACTCAAGGATCTCAAGTCTGACCTCGACAACCTGACGAAAAGAATCTCCACCTCATACTCCAGCGCTGAGAGATCTGTGGTGGCGGTCCCCGATAAGTCGATCGCTGTCCTCTATTTTGAAAATATGAATTCCGATCACGAAAGCGACTACTTCTGCGCCGGCATGACGGAAGACATTATTACGGACCTGTCGAAGATCAAAGAGTTGAAGGTAGTTTCAAGATCTGACGTGCTTCCCTTTAGAAATAAAGAGGTCAATACCCGTCAAGTCGGAGAAGCGTTGCGCGTGAACTACATTCTGGAGGGAAGCGTTCGTACTGCAGGCAACCGAATCCGGATCACCACTCAGTTAACGAGTCTTCGCGATGGTTACCATTTATGGGCTGAGCGTTTTGACCGTTTGGTTGAAGATATTTTCGACTTGCAGAACGAAGTTTCGCAAAAGATCGTCGATGCCCTTAAGGTTTCATTGAGTGACACGGAAAAGAACATTCTCAAACAGAAACCGACCGATGATCTAAAGGCTTACGACTCCTACATGCGTGGCCGCGAGTTGCTTTACTTAAAAGGCAAGCGAAACTGTGAAACGGCGATTCAAATGTTTGAAGCCGCTATAGCACTTGATCCGGGATTTGCGTCCTCGTACGCAGGACTCGCAGAGGCGTACTCAAACATGTTCGAGTGGTACGACGGGAATTCAACCTGGCTGACGAAAGCAATCGAGATTAATCAAAAGGCTTTGACCCTGGATCCTTCCTCGCTGGATGCGAAGTTTGGGATTGCGATGGTCTACTTCCATCACAACCGCTTTGCCGAATCGAAACGAAGCATCGAGGATCTTCTCAAAGAAAACTCGGAGTTTTATCCTGGCTATCTTCGGCTCGGCATGATTGCCGAACGTTCGAACAACCTGATCGACGCGCACAAACATTATCGACGCGCCGCAGAGTTGAAGCCGTACGATGAGGACCCATGGCGTTATCTAGTCGGTGTTCATAAGAAGTTGGGAAATATCGATGCTGCCGAACGAGCAGCATTGAAGGTAATCGAGATTTCCGCTCGCAAACTAGAAGCCTCGCTCGACGACGTTATCGTCATGAGCCGCCTGGCAGAAGCCTACGCCAGGTTTGGCAGTAAAGAAGAAGCAAATGCGACGCTCAAGCGTGTGCTCGAGTTGCAACCAAACGACGGCCTCGCTCTTTATAATTGCGCTTGCGCTTATGCATTGTTGGAAGATAAGCCCACCTCGTTGATTTCACTACGGCGAGCATTTGACTGCGGCTTTCGCACGGTTGCGCAGTGGGCGAAGACTGACGATGCTTTTAACTCGATCCGAAATGATCGGGAGTTTCAAGAGTTGTTGGCAGAATTGGGGATTTGAATAATTGCGCCAATTGTGTGATGGGATTGATCGGACAAATCCGCAATAGTAAATAGGTCCACCAGGTCCTATTGAAACCGCATAGATTTATTTTTAAGGAGACTATTCTTTCCATGCCTAAATACGTTATCGAACGCGTAGTACCGGGAGCCAGCAAGATGTCGCCCGCTGAGTTGAAAGCGATGTCACAGCGTTCTTGTCCTGTGCTCAATCAATTGGGACCACAAATTCAATGGGTTCAAAGCTACGTCACCGACAACAAAATCTATTGTGTGTACATTGCCCCCAATGAGGAACTCGTTCAGGAGCACGCCCGTCTCGGTGGGTTTCCCGCTAATCATGTGGCCCAGGTTAAGACGATGATTGACCCAACCACATCTGAGGAATGATCAATGGATTTGCGATCAGTTCAGAAGCCTCTGAAGGAAAAATATCGCAACGATCCAAATAGTTCGCTTATCTCATTGGAGGCGAGTGGTGCCCAAACGGACAGCCCTATTGCCTGCTCAATAGAAGTTGGCGAAAAGCTCATTGCTGCTCAAGCACATCCTGGGGTTGGGGGACCGGGAACGGCCGCATGCTCCGGTGATTTGTTATTGGGCGCGCTCGCAGCATGTGCTCAGTTGACTTGCCAACTGGTTGCAACGGCAATGGGAATTCCGTTTGAAGAGATTAAGGTAGATGTAAAGGGCGAAATGGATTTACGAGGAACTCTGGGAATCTCAAAAGAAGTGCCAGTAGGATTTCAAGACATTCACACAGTTTTCGCTATCAAGGCGCCGGACGCCACTCCAGAACAACTGGCAGCGCTCAAAGAAAAGACCGAGCAATACTGCGTTGTCATGCAAACACTCGTGAGCCCGCCTCAGATCCGAACTACATGGCTCACCGGAAACGACTGATATCTAGACTCCAGGTTTCAAAAAATTCCTCAGCGCTCGATTGACCTCTGCAGGCTTCTCCAGACTTAGAAAGTGTGTTCCACCGGAAATAACAATCGTCGTTGATTTGGGAATCCCTTTACTAATCTTCTGCGTAAGCTCTGAATACGCGGGACTGTCCTGATCACCTCTCAAGATTAGCGTGCGCGCCTTTATCGCGTTAAGTCGTTCTTCGGCAGCCGGCTGAATAGGTTGCCAAAGGGTATAAATCGGAAAGCCCGACTCAAATACGTCACGATTATCCCGGTAGATTTGTCGAACTCTTTCACGACCTGCCAAGTTATTCTTCGAGAGAACGAATGGCTCCCCCAGAGTTAGATCTATTACGTGTTCGATTCCGCGACTGTTAACCAGAGTCTGAAGGGCCGCCAGGCTCTGCAGGTTAGACTCCGCTTTTGCATCGTTGCTGAGGCCCGCCGCAACAAGGATTAAGCTATCGACAACTTCCGGATGCTCTATCGCGAAATCAATCGCAATTGCGCCACCTACCGACAATCCCACAAGATGGATGCGTTTGAGTTTCAGAGTCTCTAGTAGAGCGAAGAGGTCTGCGCTGTGTGAGAACGTCTCTGTTGGTCTACTCGATTTGCCAATACCGCGCACGTCGTATCGGACTACCCGGTAATCCTTTGCGAAGTTCTCAAACTGTTCATCCCAACAGCGTAGATCGAGAATCCCACCCCCGCTTACGAATACAATGGGAAAGCCTCGTCCCTTTTCCTCGTAATGAATTGTTGCTCCGGGGATTTTTACGCTGCGCTTGATTAAGGGCTGTGAGGCAAAACTTGCGCAGCCAAACAACACAATGATCGACATTGCCATTGAAGCAGAAACACTTGTGTGGAGTAACGTCATGTCCACGATAAAGCAAAAACAATTGGCCCACTCCGGAGGAGTGAAATGTTTATACCTTGCTCATTCACTTTCCCTTCACTCGAAAGTACTTCCCATCGATCGAATCATACATAAGCATCGTGGCACGCAGGTAAACCTGCTCATCAGAGTCAATTGATGGATGAAGCTTAACCCGCATATCGTCTGGCAGTGAAGACCAATCAAGTTCAAGTTCCGCGTTGTCACTAACACGTTCTATTTTTCCAGTCGACCGAAATAACCGATAAAAATGGAGCTGACCCTGAACAATCAACAAATCTTCATCCCAGTCGGCAACTATGTTATTGCTGGCCAGGGGTTGTCGGAATATGTTCAATACGCTTTCAAGAAGTTTCGGCGCTGGTGATGGTGAGCTGCGCTCATGTATCAGATTGCGCTCCAGCAATTCGTCTTTGGTTATCCCCAGCACTTCGAGAGCGACCATCGACTTTGTGATATTTCGTTTCTGCTTCCACTTCACGTCCAATAACCACAGGGAAACGTCCCGAGCCCGTGCATCCCGACTCACAGCTGCATACCAGATCAAGCCTTTGAGAATATGACTCCCAGCAACCGACAGAGGTAGAGGTTGTCCAGATTTGAAAGGCGCAAACCACAACGACAGCTGTTGATTAAAATCATCTATTCCAACCTGTCCCAAAAAGGACTCGGCATCGCGAGCCCACGCTGGGGGCATATTTTTTGGCAGGTTGCCCCGAATGTGTTTCAGAAGTCGTCGCCAGTTGTTACGCCGGTCGCCTGTCATGCTGCGGAAATCTCGACGAATACATTCACTCCAACAACGCGTGGGATCTAAAGGCTCCCATTCATCCATCCAAAGAGTTGTGTAAATGCGTTGACGCAGCGACTGCATGCTCGCTACTGAACCTACTTCAACCAGGTTCTCCTGAAACGCGCGTAGTGAGTTGCCCAGTTCCGGGGTTAGGTCATTTTCTTTCAGATACTCCATCACATAGTCAACTGGACCGTCCGGGGCCATGTGTTCAAGGAGCGGCTCAGTTAGATCCAACATCATCCGTAGGTCGGCCTCTGTGCAAGGCAACTTTCGGGAGTAAAGTACGCGCAGCAACTTAATGAGCTTCAATCTGCATAGGTGAGCGTTGCTTACTTGAGCGTCATGTTCAATCAGCCAACCAATTCGTCTCAGAACGGCTTCGATCAGTTCAATACTCTGACGCTTTGGAAGTTTCTTCCATTTAGGATCAGGAACAAACCGCTCAAGATCGTTTGGTGCTGTTAAGAGGTAGTCGTTCAATAGTACGTGGCAAGGGTAAAGCCTATCTGATTCCGACAGCTCAAAACCGTCCGGTGCGTTATCCATGGAAATTGCCTGGTTAGGCTGTTTTCTTCATCACTATCCCGAAGTGCTCACGCAACGCTCGTTCATATTCTTCCTGGCTGTTCAGCTGTTGCTCGTAACGAAGTCCCTCATGACTCGTAGTAATGATTCGCATACCAGTCATGGTGATACGGCCATTCGGGGTAACCTTGGAGCAAAGACGGCCTTGCGTGAAGTGAGATTGGGGAGAAGTTTGATGAAAGAGGCACATCTCTTCGTAATCTGGATATGAATATGATTGAAGTGTGAATCGATATTGCGGAGTCCACTCCCCTTCGCGAATGCGACGCCAAAGGATTCGATAGTAATTGTCGTGAGTAATTTTGAAGGCCTGATTACCCTGCGCTTGCTCCCCATTGTTATCAAGTAACAAAGGCTCCAGGAAAGAATCACCAAAACCCACGTCTGCCAGCCAGCGATCTTCCAGTTTCACCATCAATGCCATGTGGTCAAAGTCCGGCCCATAGTCGCCTTCCTTGTTTGCAACGCCTGCCGAAAGCATCGTAACGTCAAAGTCTAACGCCCGTAACAGAGCCGCAAACAGACCATTCGCTTCGTAACAAAACCCTCCGCGCCGGCTATCAACGATCTTGCTAAAAAGAGCCTCGTCATTGAGAACGATAGGTTCATGCGCGTGGATGCTGAGATTTTCGAAAGGCACCGAGCGAAGATGTGCCAGCTGAAGTTGCCGCAGCGTTTCGGCTGTCGCTTCAAGAGGACCGTCGTAGTTAATTCGTTTTAAGTAAGCGTCGATGTTCATACTCGTCTCTGTTTTGCTAATATCACGGGTTCACAGATGAAGATTAACTCAGAACTGCCATCATTTTCGGGAGTCGCTGACTGGCTCAATATTAAGCCATCTGTTGAGAACAATCGTACCAGCGAGGACGAAGTTGGCTTTAGTACTAAAGGACGCCCCACTTTAGTTCATTTCTGGTCGCTCAACTGCGACATTTCTAAAACAAATATTTCGCAGATTGCGGATTGGCGGGATCAACGCCGCCGCGAGGGATTACGCGTAATCGCTATTCACGTTCCTCGCTATGACGAGGAAAAAGATACACAAAAACTCGAGTACGCCATTAACCGCCTCAATCTGACTGAACCGTGCGCGGTCGATAACGATTTAAAATTACAGAATCGTTTTCTCAATGGGTCAGATTCACTTCCCGCTTACTTTCTATTCGATGCAGCTTCACGGCTCCGCACTTTTACAACCGGAGTAAACGGACTTGATGCTATTGAAGATCAACTCGACAGGATATTCGAGGATCTTCGTCGCAACCGTCCCTTTTGTCCTGAGTGTGAACTCTTTTTGAATGAGGAAGCCATGTTTTGCGCTGAGTGTGGCTTGCCCCTAACGTTGCCCGGCGGTACGCACCCTTATTATGAAAGCCACTATGAAGCGGCGCTGCCAACCCGGCGCTTGAATGATGCGGATCCGCTTATCGGATACAAAATTGATGGCAGATATGAGCTGCTCGCACGCGTAGGTGAAGGCGGAATGAGTCTGGTCTATCGAGCGCGTCGTGTTCATATTGGAGACGAGGTGGCCGTCAAGATCTTGCGCGACAAATATGTCAATGACCAAACCGCTCTGGCTCGATTTCGTCGCGAGGTACAGGCTGCGGCGCCGTTGCATCATCCAAACGTGATCACAATTCACGACTTTGGTGAGCCACCTGCCGGGCAAGGTCCGGCTTTTATTGTAATGGAATTCATTAAGGGCGCACCTCTGCGCGAACTTCTGCACAGCGAGAAACAGTTTCCCATCGAACGCGCGTTGCGATTGATGCGAGGCATTTGTGCGGGCGTTGGCATGGCTCACCGTCATGGCGTAGTACATCGCGACCTCAAGCCAGACAACATACTGGTTGTCGCACCTGACGGCGATTCTGAATTTGAAAGTGTGAAGGTAGTTGACTTTGGATTCGCTAAGTCAGTTTCAGAGACATCGGTGGTGCCAACTGGCGCAGTCATTGGCACACCGCATTACATGTCGCCGGAACAGTGTCTAGGCGAGCCGCTGGATGCGCGTTCGGATGTCTACAGTCTCGGTGCGATGTTTTATGAGATGTTGTCAGGAAATCCACCGTTTACCGGTACTACAGTCTCGGGGATTCTTACTAAACAACTAACTGATCCACCCCCGCCCTTACCGCAAACATTAAAGCTTTCGAGACGAGTATCCGTAGGAATCATGCAAGCCCTGGCTAAAGATCCTGGTGAACGACCGCAGACAGCAACTGACTTTGCGAGACAACTACAACTAGTTTGAGGTCGGATAAACTTCAGAGATTTCCGGTGCCGTGTTGATTCTCGTTGATCAAGACCCCTTTTGCTTGCCCTCTTGCCTGAAAAATCGTCAATTTTTACACCACGGGCAAAAACCGACGTGCTAGTCTTTCCCGGTGACGAAAGCTGACGATGCAGAAGTTCTTTCAATTGATGGCCTCGAGGTCCGGATTACGCATCCCAACAAACCGTACTTCACGACTCAAACCAAGCTTTCAAAATTAGACCTCGTTCGTTACTACCTTTCTGTAGCCCCCGGAGCAGTTAATGGCATACGAGACCGGCCCATCGTTCTGAAACGCTTCGTCGATGGAGCCGAAGGTCAGGCCTTTTATCAGAAGCGTGCACCAACAAATACACCAGAGTGGCTGCGCACAGTTACGCTAAGGTTCCCCTCCGGACGGAGTGCCGAAGAAGTCGTGGTAGACGATACCGCCGGACTTGCCTGGATAGTGAATCTCGGTTGCATTGAACTACATCCACACCCAGTCCGTTCGGGAGATTTGGACCATCCGGATGAACTAAGAGTCGATCTTGATCCGGGTCCGGGCGTTAGCTGGGATGACGTGCGAGCGGTGGCACTGGAAGTAAACGCATTGCTGGAGGAAATTGGTCTAAAAGGATGGCCCAAGACCAGTGGCTCAAGAGGGATACACGTTAACGTGCGAATTCAGCAGCATTGGAGCTTCGTCGAAGTGCGACGTGCAGCTCTTGCGTTGTCCCGAGAAATTGAGCGGCGGGTACCAAAACTAGCTACATCAAAATGGTGGAAAGAAGAACGGCACGGTGTGTTTCTTGATTACAATCAAAACGCCAAGGACCGCACAACGTGCTCCGCCTATTCTGTGCGACCACTTCCAGACGCAAGAGTCTCTACACCATTGACCTGGACTGAAGTTCCGGATTGCGAACCTGCCGATTTTACTGTTTTTACGGTTCCTAAACGTTTTGCAGAAATCGGCGATCCTCATCAAACGATGGACGAGTCTCCAGGCTCGCTTGAACAACTCTTGGAACTGGCAGCAAAAGACGAAGCAGAAGGCCTGGGCGATGCCCCCTGGCCACCGCACTTCCGTAAGATGGAAGGGGAAGCCCCTCGTGTTGCGCCTTCGCGTGCGAAGTCAAAAGCAAAACCCGCCCGCGTGAAGATGCCGCTGATTGTCATCGCTAATTCGCCGAGCAAAGACGCCGCACTTGCCGGCTTAGAACGTTGGAAACGAAAACATCGAAAGGTCGCGAAGTTATTAGCTGTGGATGATGTACTCATTGATACGATGCGTGGACGTTCGTCAACCTGGACACGTATCAGGATCAACTTGCGAAATGTGCCGGAAGATATTCGGCCCAAACAAGCGACGCCCGATCCCGACGACGATCCGACTCGCGAGTGGCGCGAATGGCGGGCAGCACAACGGGCCGCAAAAGAATGAACTAAAGCTACCGATAAACTCCCGGGAAAAAAATGTCACCCCTTAAGATTCTCTTGATCGTGTTTTTACTTTTGCTTACGCCCGACTTGCCCAAGAAACGGGGACTATTGCTCGTCGCGATTAAAGGTGAGCAAAGCCTCGGTATCATTGATTCCGAAACCAGTGAACAAATAGCAGTAGTTCCAGAAGGTGGGACCACAGGACACGAAGTGATCGCATCACCTGATGGACGATTCGCTTATGTTCCAATTTACGGAAACTCAGGCGTCGGTAGACCTGGAACAGACGGTAGCTCGCTCGTAGTAATCGATATCGCAAACCGAAAGGTATCTGGTCAACTTGATTTCGAACATGGTGTGCGTCCGCACTGCGCCGTCTTTGGGCCAAAGAGTGGACTGCTTTACGTAACGACGGAACTAGACAATTCCATAACAATCATAGATCCGCGCACTTTGAAAGTCGTTTCTTCCATCCCGACCGACCAACCTCAATCACACATGCTCGTGATTACAAAAGATGAACGGCGCGCTTACACCACCAACGTCGGACCAGGCACAGTGTCAGTTTTGGATCTCGAGAAGCGCAAAACGCTTGCGGTAATCCCAGCCGGACCAAACATTCAGCGCATTTCACTGTCAGTGGATGAAAAACTAGCGTTCACCTCTGATCAAACTAAACCCGAACTGATTGTGATCGATACGGCAACAAACTCAGTAAAGACAAAAGTGTTGCTGCCCGGGATTGGTTACGGTTCGGCAGCGACAAAGAATGGTAAATGGCTGATCGTAGCTCTGGCGAAATCAAACAAAGTCGCCGTGATCGATTTAGTCTCAATGCAGGTGATACGGACCCTGGATGTTCCCAGCGCTCCTCAGTTCGTCTTAATCCGTCCGGATAACAAATTCGCTTACATTTCGTGCGATCAAAGTAGTCAGATTGCCGTTATAGATCTCGCGACCTGGACCATAGACAAATTGATCAAGACTGGTAAGGGCGCCGATGGTTTAGCCTGGGCAGAATCGAATTAAGTACCAAAAATCTCCTGTAGTTCCAATGGGGGAACGACTTCTAACTGAGCATAGGTACAATCCTTCGGCTTTTTATCGATTCGCCATCTCCGAAATTGTGCGGTGTGCCTGAACCGGCTGCCTTGCATGTGGTCATAAGCAACCTCAACAACGAGCTCCGGCCTGAGCGGTTCCCAGGATAAATCCTTTCCCTGGCTCCAACGACTTTGTCCGCCTGGGATTCGGTGTTCACTATCGAACTCCGTTACTGCCCACTCTTTCCAAGGGTGCTTCGTCAACGCGTTCTTACGATATGGACTGAGAAACTCGACCAACTCCTGCCGCTTCTTATCGGTAAAGCTTGCACAAACTCCAACATGATGCAGTGTGCCCGAATCATCGAATAGTCCAAGGAGAAGTGAACCAACCGCGGTTCCCTCCCCCTTCTTGTGCCAGCGAAAACCTGCAACAACACAATCACATTCACGCTCATGCTTCACCTTGAGCATCACTCTTTTATTCGATTCATACGTTCCCGAAGTTGGTTTGGCGACAACCCCGTCGAGCCCTGCTCCTTCGAAACGACGAAACCAGTCGGCTGCGAGGTCCAGGTCCTGAGTGGCCGGCGTGATGTGCAGAGGTGGAGTTGAAGCGGCAAGAAGCTTTTCCATCCGCTTGCGCCGATCCTGGAAGGCCGTAGTTCGCAGATCCTTATTACCTTCGGCAAGCAAATCAAAAAAGACAATGGCGGCCGGAATCGTCTCAGCAAGCATCTTTACGCGTGATGCCGCTGGGTGAATTCGAAGTTGCAAAGCTTCAAAATCAAGTGCGCCATCACGGGCGAGAACAACTTCGCCGTCAAGCACACAGCGTTTGGGCAATTGAGTCGTCAGAGGTTCGATTAATTCCGGGAAGTATCGATTTAGGGGTTTCTCATCACGACTCTGAATAAGCACCTCGTCTCCATCACGAAATATTAGGGCCCGAAAGCCGTCCCACTTAGGCTCGAAGATCCAGTTACCGATTGTTGGTAAGTCGCTGACGCGTTTTGCCAGCATTGGAAGAATTGGCGGATTTACAGGTAGTTGCATGTTGGGATCATATATCCTCATGCTCTAGAAAGAACACAGACCATGTAAAACTTGGCTTAGGGTTAGTTCTTTGCTCGCGTGAGTTCGTGTGATGACTTCTTAGAAACTCTGCGTCTCGGCGTACTCTGCGTCTCCGCGTTTAAGATCGGTTGGAACACTGATTTTTTAAGCTTTTGAAAAGCTCGGACAAAACTTTCCACAAATCGACCGGGTAATATTCATCCTTGCCCCAGGTTGATCAAACGTTCCCGCCCCCTACTCAAATGAGGCAAACACAAGCTTAAGGAGTTACAAATGGCAGCAAACACACCAAAGGCTGGAGCAGTAGCAGTCCCGGCAAAGGATAAGAACACGCAAACTCGAACTCAAAAGATCACAACATTTCTATGGTTCGATAATAAAGCAGAGGAAGCAGTCAATTTTTATGTCTCCGTCTTCAAAAATTCCCGGATCATTAATTCAACTCGCTATGGTGACGCTGGTCCCAGACCTAAGGGCACAATCATGACGATCGACTTTGAACTCGACGGTCAACGCTTCACAGCGCTAAATGGTGGACCTGACTTCAAGTTTACCGAAGCAATATCGTTGGTTGTGCACTGTCAGGATCAGAAAGAAGTTGATTACTACTGGGAAAAACTGTCTGAGGGCGGTCAGAAAGTTGAATGCGGTTGGCTGAAAGACAAGTTTGGATTGTCGTGGCAAGTTACACCCGAGATACTGCTCGAGTTGATCCAAAGTCCGGACGAAGCGAAGCAGCAACGCGTTATGAAAGCGATGATGAAGATGAAAAAAATAGATATCGCAGAAATAGAGCGAGCCGCTGCTGGCAAGTAGGAAGGCTGACGTAGGCACACGGTAGTAGCCGAAAACTCGATCATGCATTACAGAACAGGAGCGAAGCGACTGCACGCCAGTAGGAATCAAGCAGCGGCGTGCAGTGGCTTCCCTCCTGTTCTGTATTTTGCCTTTGTATAATTGACTACCGCGGTAGTGGATTCTACCTGATCACAATCGGCAGATCTCGATTCTGGTCTGCTTCGTTTCCTGAATAGTCAACCGCGATAATCCGTAAGACATAGTTTCCCTTTGGAACTGCGCTTGTGTTCCACACATCTTTTCTAGCATGCCCGTCGCGAACTGAATTTGTGATCTGATACAGAAACCTCGTAGTTTGACTCCCATAAACAGTGATACCACTTTCTTCCGCATATGCAATTTTGGTCGAGCTCGCGTCGGGTGGTAAGCGATTGAAAAGAATCGTCATGCGTGGTGAATCAAAGCCTGGAGCAGGAGAAGTACCATCGCTACTCAAAAGCTGAAAACCGAGCGTGTAAAGTCCCAAACGCCGCCGATCAGCGTTCATGTCAGAACGATCAAAAGCGTCCACGACAATACTTACGTTACCCTGAACCACCAGCCTGCCTTGATCTTTCTCCGTCAACCGGGCGCCTGACTCAGCAAAAAGTTGAATTCCGTCTTTTTCGATCGTTGGCTTAATGGTGTCTTTGAATCCAATGGGCGAAAGGGATAATGGGTTTATTTCTCCCCCAGATGGACCAACTATTAAGTGGACGTGGTACATCTTGTTAATCGTACCGATTGCGTCACCCACCTTAAAGCGAGTGCCTCTCTTGATTCGGATACTCGCAAGCTTTCCATCGTCGCCCTTTATGGCACTAAATCGGAGATCGTTAAAGATAGCTCCATCTTTATCACGCCCGACGTGCATATGAATGTAAGAGATCAAACCAACTCGCAAACCTTCCGACAGCTGATCCAACCCCCAGTTAGGCAAGGGACTGGTTACCTTCTCGTTCCTAATCACGCGAATAACTTCTCCATATGCACCCGATACATCAAGACCACTATGCAAATGATCCCGACTGTCCTTTGAATCATATGTGCCACGGACTTCACCCATCGTCGCTACCACTTCGTGAGGTCGATCCTGTGGATCTACGGGCCACAGCAGATTTTTCTGGCCCAGGGTGTCGAGATTCAGACGTGGGATTTCAACAGCTACAGCTTGAGGCGAAGATTGACTAGTCGCCCGAGACATTTGTCGGATGAGGTAGTTTGCACTGTCCCCAACCACAAGACTGCCGTTGTTAGGATCAATCGCAATACCCGCAGGATGATTGAAGCGTGCGTCTGCTCCGAAACCATCACCGTAGCCAGGCCCACTTCCCGCCAACACGCATGCTTTGCCGTCCGGAGCTACCTGAACTATTGTCCCGCGATCAAATTCCGTTACATAAAGAAAGCCGTCGTGAGTTACTGCTAAACCCAGCGGCGAGTTCAGCCACGTGCGGCTCGGATCTTCGTTAAAGCTTAAATGAACCGTCGTGACCTGACCGTTAGCCGTTACCTTGCGAAGTGAATCATTGCCGGTGTCAGCAACAATCACCGTCCCATCAGCGAGCACTGCAACTCCGCAAGGCGTATTAAAGCGCGCTGATTTGGCGTCTCCGTCCGCATTACCTGGTATTCCTGATCCCGCTAGTGTTACTACCTGGCCATCAGTAGTGATCTTACGAATCCGATCGTTATATGTGTCAGCAATGTAAACCTCTCCCTTGTCATCGACGCTGATCCCGATCGGCCCATCAAACTCGGCGAGAGTGGCGGGACCATCAACATATCCGGCAGAACCAGTACCGGCCAAAGTTGAAACGACACCCTCGGTGTTGATTTTGCGGATTCTGTTGTTGCCGGTGTCAGCTACGTAGACATTACCATCATCGTCCACGGCAACGCCGGACGGCGAGTTGAACGAGGCGTGTGAGCCATCTGCGGCTCCTTCCGTTCCTCCGGCAACCGTTGTAATTGTTCCTTCAGGTGTGATTTTTCGAATTCGGTTACTTTCGCCCGCATCGGCAATATAGACGGCACCATCATGGTCAATTGCAATGCCGAATGGATCGTTGAAGCCCGCTTCGGTTGCTTTAGGTACATCGCGGAAAAGTGGACTACCATCGCCCGCCAGGGTAGTGACGGTTGCTTCCCAATCGAACGGAGTTGGAGCGGGACGCTTCAATTTCAAATAAAGGACAGCCGAGATCCCGGCGATGATGATCAGCGTGATGAGTGCAATTAAGAGTTTACGCATTTAGGAGCGAAGTATATATGTACACTAGACCGAGCCGCACCGGGTCAAGAGGTCGGTACCACCTCGCGGTAGCGGGTGGGCCCAACACAATCGGTACCACCTCGCGGTAGCGGGTGGGCCCAACACAATCGGTACCACCTCGCGGTAGCGGGTGGGCCCAACCCAATCGGTCGCCTTCAACCTAGGAGCCTCGTATGTTTCCCAACCCGCAAGCCGCACTTCCGCTTCCACCAAGACCGAACGTCGAACGCTACAGAAAGCTAGCCAAAGAATTGTTAAAGATCTGCAAGGCTTCAAAGCCTGACAATACTGCGGCCCTGAGCAAGTGGACAGAGAAATGGGTTGAATCTCTCACTAACCGTATTTTCGTAAAAGCTGACGGGACGCGGCGCCGCTTTTTGATCGAAAGGCTAGTTAATGAGGTCGAGGAATTTGTAATACGCGAATTAGTAAAGAGCGAGAAGAAATGTATTTTGACGCAAGCACAATTTGTGCTCGCACGGGTCCACGGCTTTGAGACCTGGCCCATGCTAATCAAACATATGCGTGAACTCTCCAATCGCAACTCTTCAACTTCGCGATTTGAAAGAGCCGCAGATGCAATAGTGAACGGGGACCTTAGGACACTGAATCGCTTATTGAAAGAAGATCCTAAGCTCGTTCACGTGCGCTCGACTCGAGAACACGGAGCAACCTTGCTGCATTACGTTTCCGCAAATGGAGTTGAGGGCTACCGACAAAAAACACCACAGAACGCCGTTGAGATAACCGAAGTCCTGTTGAAAGCTGGAGCTGAAGTAAACGCTGAAGCCAATGTGTACGAGGGCGGAGCCACACCCCTGGGACTGGTCAGCACGAGCATTCATCCATTACGTGCAGGCCTTCAAAATCCACTGATACAGGTCCTGCTAGATCACGGTGCAGACATTGATCATCCAACGAGCGCTGGAAGAAGTAGTGCGGTGCTGGGTTCACTGCAAAATGGGTGTGTCCCTGCAGCCCGCTACCTTGCTGACCATGGCGCAGTCCTAAGTCTGGAGGCCGCCGCGGGAGTCGGGCGACTTGATGTTATTGAAAACGCGTTCACTAAAACTGGCAGGCTAAAGAAAGGTGTTAGCCGGAAGGAAATAAACTCGGCGTTTCTGTACGCCTGTGGTTGGGGGAGCAACAACGTCGTACAGTTTTTGCTGGACAAGGGCT
>JBKPQV010000550.1:0-4595 GCA_046734235.1 Acidobacteriota bacterium | reverse complement strand
GTGAGGTTGCGAACATCCTTTTCTTCATCTCCAGAAACTTCTACTGCAACGGGTGGTGAAACCTGTAGATCAAACTTTCGTAGTTTTGCATCCCATGGTGCAAACATTGGCATGATCGGCGATTTTGTTCGAAGTGCAAGTTTCGCAACCATGAAGTTAGTAGCCGCAGGCACACCAAAGAAATCTACAAAGATTGCCTCCTCATCGAGCGTGTTCAGGTCTGTTAATAGTCCCAGAGCCTCTCCGGAACGGAGCGCCTTGATCATTTGACGTCCGGCTGAAAATTTGTCGAGTGTTTGATTTCCCCAACGGGCACGAATTTGTTCCACCATTTCTTCCACTTTTGGGTTGTCGAGTCGACGTACCACAATGTTCAAAGGATTACCACGAAGAGAAGAGCAAAGTGGTAAGAGTTCCCACGCACCGAGATGCGCTGTAAAGAAGACTACTCCCTTATGGTCAGCTTTTAGTTGCTCGTAATGCTCGAGTCCAGATATCTGAACGATGGGCAGCAACGACTCAACAGGGCTCTTCGCAAACTTGCTAAACACGCCAAGTTGACGACCCAGACTGCGAAAGCAGCCACGCACAATCTGTTCGCGTTCATGCTTTGTTTTTTCTGGAAACGCCAGTTGAAGATTTCGATCTCCTGTTCGACGCAGATTACCTGCTAGAGCATAGGCAAGGTTTCCAAGTCCCTCTCCCACCGAGATTGCTGATGACATTGGTAACAAACCGAGGGTGGAGAGAACCAGGCGGGCGGCCAAATATTCGAGATTAATTTGTAGTTTTCCGTGTTTTGCCATCTTTACGACAGGGCCCGTAGTTTAGCAGGGAAGAGCAGTCATCTGGCAATTCGGGCCGATCCGTCTATTATCAGTTCCTACCTTTCTGATATATTTCGAACGCGGCGCGTCAGAATTTCGTACATGTTTTCGTCATGGCCATTCGCGCGGTGCGATCTCTCCTCAACAAGTCAGGTTAGATAGGAGCTGGATGGAAAAACGCCGGATTCTCATCGTAGATAATAACGATGAGTTGCGTGCCCTGCTTGAGCAGAGCCTCGGCAAGCTCGGACACGAAGTAGTCGTCACCGGTGAGCGTGAAAAGGCGCTTGCCCGTGATGATCTGGACAAGTTTGACCTTGTCATTAGTGACTTGAGCGAGGCCGAGATTAACGGACATCCCATCGGCGATTTACAACGCAAGCACCTGGTCACCCCAACGCCTCATACGACCGAACCAGCTATCATCAAAGCTTTCAAGCTGGGGGCAGCCAACTACCTTAGGCTTCCCTACAATCCGGACGAGTTGCGCGAAATCGTTGAGAAAACCCTCTCCTATAAGCTTCGTTATGTCGATGATCCAACGGTTCTGCCTCAAGTTCACGAAAAGATCGAATTTGAGTTACCTAGCGACCTCTCCCTGATGAATGGCGTGCTCGATTATCTACAAGAACGCGTTTCTAAACTTGGCCTTATCAGACCCGAACGGTCAAATCTTTTTGTTGCTCTTGATGAAGCTTTTGTTAATGCAGTCAAGCACGGGAACAAAAATGACCCGCAGAAGCTATTGCGAATTACGGCCGAGTTATCTCTGAAGGAAGCTTGCTTTACAGTAGAAGATGAAGGCGAAGGGTTCGATATTGGTGAGATTCCAGATCCATGCGATCCGGCAAATCTGTTCCGCACATCCGGACGTGGAGTGCTCCTCATTTACAACATCATGGATGAAGTTGAGTACAATGCGCAGGGTAACCGCGTAAAGATGGTAAAGCGACCAGAAACAACGGTCGAAGCTCAACTCGTTGATCCAAACACCCCTGAAGACAAACACCCCTAATCACGATCCTCAAACAACCGATTTTGGCGGAGCAGAGTCGCACGCCTTTTCGTTCTGGCCGGCCTGGAACTGGTGGTTGCCACCAGCACTAGCGGGCCTTGGTCTTGTTCTTTATTTCGTAGATCCGTTCATCGGCGACTGGGACGGCATGGATTACACCATGCTCTCGCTGGCCGGTTATCCATCTTCGATGGCCCTCGGCCGTAATCTATTCATCTTTGGCAATCACGCGCTCTACGTAGTTGCTAAGTCGTTATTCCAGATTCCACCGGAGAGCGCCTACCTGATCTTTAAGTACGCTGTTGTTGTGCAAACGCCATTCGCTATCATTGCCTGCTGGCTACTGGCTCACATCTTCAGCAAGTCGCTCGCGACGGCAACCATAAGCGCTTTACTTGTGGTCTGCTCTCCTGTTTTTGTCTTGTACGGTGGGCAGGTAATGACTGACGTGCCGTCGGTGTTATTACTGGCAATAGCTCTCATCGTTCATTTCAAAGGCATTCAAAGAAAGAACCTGTGGCTAGTCCTGTTGGGTGCTGCATTGATGGGCTTGGGCATGAACCTAAGAGAAACCATCGGGTTTTATGCACCGTGGTTGGTAATTGCTCCATTCGCCTGTGGTTGGAAATTTCGACGGCGAGAGATTCTTTACGTTTTTGCCACTTGTGCTGTGTTCTTTTTTCTGGCGTTCGGTTGGTTCGCATTCTGGTTCATTAGCGATCCTTACTACCGGCACATCTGGTACGGCTGGCGAGCATCCATGGCTGAAGAATCAAGTCGTCATCCAGTAGCCCTGGAAAACCTGCGCCCGTATGTGATCTATCTCTTTATTACCGGCCCACTCGTTTTCATTTCACTCCCATTTGCTGCAATAAGTGAGTGGCGCCAGAAAAAGCTAACACCCATTTTGTTGCTGTGGCTGGTTGCGCTCTTTGCGGATTTCTTGTTGTTCTTCAACTACAGCACTACTGTCAACTGGCGTTATTTCTTGACTGGACTTCCGGGTCTGGCTCCCCTCAGCGCGCAGTGGCTATTGCAAATTGGTACGCGATTCCTCGGCAGCCCGCGGCGTGCCTTTGGGGCGTCAATCTTGTTGATTGGTGGGTTGGCTATCGCGTTCAGTATTTTTATGAGGCCGGTGAGTTATGAATTCATCCAACGCCGCGCGATGAGCAAGGATTACAAACAGCGCCTGGCGAGTCTGCCTCCTGACGCAGTAATGATATCCGGTTCACAAACCATCGCAGTAACTTACTGGGCGGCGATTGGCGCTGGGCGTTGGGAGACAATAGGAACGGGTGGAGGATGGCCGGGTGAGCGCCTCTTCACAGTTGTCGATGATTACATGTCCGAAGGTAAGCGCGTTTTTCTAGACACCGATCCACGCTGGTGGCTGCCCTGCGGTTGGCAACGTGAAGAGATTCGGAAGATAGCTGAGCTCGAGAATCATTTTCGCTTTCGACGCGTGACTGACACAATTTTTGAACTCCGTCCAAAAAATGACGAATCCGCGCAGGATGTTCCAAACCTAAAACGCTTGCTTCCCGAAAACCGTCTCGAGGACACCAGGAAGTGTCCCAACACTCAAACTTAGATCGCGCAAATGCCTTACGAACTCTTTCTCGCCTTTCGTTACCTCCGTTCGCGACACAAGCGACGCCTGGCTCGAGCTACAGCAGTGGCCGCTGTGCTTGGAATTGCTATGGGAGTCGCTTCGCTCATCGTCGCCCTGGCGCTTTCCAATGGCTTTCGCGATGAAATGCGCGACAAGATCCTGCAAGGCACTGCGCACATCAACGTCATGCGAACCGATGGTTTACCAGTTGTCGATAGCGATGGATTGAAAACTCGCATACGAGCAATTACCGGAGTATCAAGCGCATCGTTTACAACGTACGATGGCGCTTTGGCACGCGGACCAAAAGGGTCGACCTACGCTGTTCTGCGTGGTATCGAAGAAGCAGCCGGCGAATCAGCAGCTGTTCGATCATGGATTTCAAGTGGTTCTGTTTTTGAGGCAAAGGCGGGCCCTGGTGAACCTGGCGTGGTAATCGGAACGGAGTTAGCAAACAGGTTGGGCCTTTCAACAGGAGATGTCCTCCAGGTCTATCCCGCCAACAGCGCAAACTCAAATATCACCCCCAGAAGATTGTCGGTGCGTGGAATCTTCAAATCAGGCTTATTCGAATACGACTCAACCTGGATCTATTTACCACTGGATGTGGCTACTTCATTTGCAAGTGAAGGCCACACAGCTTCAATCGTAAGCGTGCAAATAAACAATCCTGATGATGTGAAGGAAGTTGCCGCTCGTCTCCGTGGAATTGTTGGCCCAGGTTACAACACCATGGATTGGCAACAGGCAAACCAACCCTTGTTTTCTGCGTTGGCCCTAGAGCGGCGAATGGGTTTGTTCATCATTGGTCTAATAATCGCGATAGCGACGCTCAACATTACAACGATGCTGATTCTGGTTGTCGTTGAAAGACGTCGCGACATCGCCATACTCAGCTCACTTGGAGCAAAACGTCGGGGAATCCAATTCGTTTTCATGATCGAAGGAGCAATAGTTGGTGCAATTGGGGCAATGGTTGGAATAGCAATTGGCCTGATCGCCTGCGTCGTTGGCAATCATTACAAGCTGGTAAGTTTGCCGGCAGATGTTTATTCGATTAGTTCAGTGCCTTTGAATGCGCGTTTGAGTGAAACCTTGATAGCTGGCGCAATCGCGTTTCTGTTGAGTGTGCTGGCAA
>JBKPQV010000549.1:0-6378 GCA_046734235.1 Acidobacteriota bacterium | reverse complement strand
TAAGTGTTGCCCAGCGGGCACGCGGGGACGCGTGCGCTCCCAGGACCAGTGTCACTATTTAGAATTAGCAGGTTACTAAAGGCATGAGATAGCCTAGGGCCGCTCCGCTCCACAAAAGAAAAACGATCCAACCTAAGGTATTCCATGTTTCTTGAGATACGCAGTAAATCTCGGATCATCACGGAGTGGATCAAACGCTGGGTCATACTTAACTTGCGCCATTCGGCCGCGACCCATCTGCATCTGGTCCATTTCTTCAAACGCCTTGTCCTTTTCACCTAGTGCTGCGTAGACCTGGGCCCAATAAAAATGGATCCGCACTTTCATCTGTTGAAGTTTTTCAGCCTCGGCAATGCTGCGCAAAGCTTCGTCGCGTCGACCAGCAAGGCCGTAAGCACGGGCCTTTTCCCAGTAAACATAGGCGGGGTTCGCGTCTTTCGCCTGATCGAGGGTTTGTTGCGCTTCAGCGAACATTCCCTTTTGCGCATAAGCCGCACCCATATTAACGCGAGCAGCAAACGAGCCGGGTTCCAGTTCTAACGCTCTTCGCGAGTACTCAATGCAACCATCAAAGTCGTGTGTGTTGAAAAGCATTCCAGCGAATGCCCCGTTAGTAATCGGTGATACAGGATCAAGTTGTTGAGCTCTTCGCATGTGCGCGAGCGCTTCTTCGAGCTTGAAACTGAAGAATAGATAGTATGCATATCTGAGGTGCGCAATTGCGTAGTTTGGATTCAACTCCAGCGCTCGACGAAACTCACGACCAGCTTCATCAAAATTCCTCTCTGCCAATTTGAGACCGCCCTTGACTGTATGAGCCTCAGCAAGAGAGTCATCCAGTTCAAGTGCTTTATTGACTGCTAAGCTGGCTTTCACTACAGCTTCCTCTACGGGAGCGCCTCCATACTCTTCCTCCGCCGTGAGGTAATAACAATCTGCCAAAAATGCTCTCGCTTGCGCGAAGGCAGGGTCGAGTTCCACAGCGCGTTCGAGGTGTTCAATTGCCTTCGGCAAATTTTCCTTTGTGCGTCGATTCCAAAAATACAAACCGGTAAGGTACGCCTGGTAGGCCTCGGTGTTGTCAGTCAGGTGAGCCGGCTTGGCGGGAGCCATTTGCGGACGTAACGACATCGTAAGTTGGTCCGAAATCGAGTCTTGTAAACTGAAAATACTGCTGTAACGTTCATCAAACTTTCCTGACCAGACTGTCTTTCCATCCCGCAATCGAATCAGTTGAGCTGTAACTCGGACCCGATCGCCATCACGCTGGACAGTTCCGTCGAGAACGCCTTCCACGCCAAGATCCTTCCCGATCTCGACTGCATCCTTGTCGCGATTGGTAAAACGGAACACCGAACTGGTAGGCAACACTGAGAGTTGATCGATTCGACTCAACTTGTTGATCAGGGTATCCGCCATTCCAAGCCCCAACAACTCAGCTTCACTGTTTGTGCCAATGGTTTTGAATGGCAGGACCGCTATGGATCGAGGCGAAAGGTTTTCTGCTGTGTTGCGATTTCGGATCCAATAGACGAAGGTAAATAGGACGCCGAGCACAAGGCATCCAGAAAACGCCGCAATAACATTATTACCTCGCCGCACGGGAGTTTTTTGGTCAACCACTCTAGTGTCGAACACTGGTCTCGCTGCCAGGGAATCCATTGAGGTGTGTTGAATCTTTGGCTCAAGCAACAGAGACTGGTTGCCATTTGATAATTCGTCGCGCTCACGCACGTCCGCAACAAACCGATAACCTCTCTTGGGAATTGTTTCAATGTAACTATCTTCCAACCCACCTTCAGCGAGGGCTCTTCGCAACAGCGAAATGTTTTGCGTCAGGCTGCTCTCTTCGACAAAACTGTCGGGCCAGAGCTGCTGCATCAGTTCGCCTTTTTCAACGATGTGCCCATTGTTTTCAACCAGTACGAGAAGAGTGTCGAAAACCTTTGGAGTCAGCGGCACAAAGTCAGATCCTCTTAGTAAGAGGCGTTCAGTTACGTTGAGCCGGAACGGACCGAATTCGTAGTAGTGGAGAGCTCGTTGAATCATGGAGACCTTTTGTTTTGGAGCTTTGGTCTTTGGACTTGGGTCTTTGATCTTTGGTCTTGGTCTTTGGTAATTACTCTTTTAAACCGAAGACAAAGATCAAAGATCGAAGGTCAAAGACCCAAGTCCCAAGACCAATTTCCCTTTATCACAACTTTATCAGCACGTTTTTAGGACTTTGCCGGTTTGCTGGCGTAGGCTAAATCCGAGGTGGGTGAGGGCTATCCGCGTGTCGACGGTCGCGCAACCGATCGTTAGACGTGCTGGCTCAAAACTCGCCTCGCATTCAACTCACTGGTCGAAAAACCGTCCCTCGTTCCGTGGCTCCACCGAATCTTACCGCGAACCGCTGAGAGGACTTAGAGACAAAATCCGTGCACTGCGTCCTTACGAACGAACGTTAGATGGCTCAGGTTCCTATGCGGTTTGCTGGATAAAGTCTAAATAGTTAAATCAACTGCTTGCCAATCCCACATATCCTCCAAAGAACTGTTGATTTATCCAAATCATCGTACGAAATGGGCTCTTTATTCGTGTCTGTCACTTCGCATTAGAAATCTATCAACGATTTATCAACGAAAATCTAGGACAGTTTCCCTTATCGGATCCTAAGGTTTAGACCAGTTTGGGAGTAATGAATTTTGAGGTGAAGACAATGAGCAGCCAATACTTTAGGACAATAAACGCAGAAGCTTCTGCACCGCAGACCCTGATTCCCAAAGACATCAAGCTCCTTTCTAACAAGATTTCAAACATCACCCATCTCGTCTCAGATTTGAGTGCGGCTGTCGAAGATCTTGAAACATTAGACCTGCCGCAGCTCGATGACCAATTCGATTTCTACGAGGAAGTTGAACGCTTTCAGATAAACCTGATCAAAAGCGCTTTACGCGTTACGGGCGGTTCTCAAGTTAAAGCCGCCAGGCTTCTTAAACTTAAAGCCACAACCCTAAACGCGAAAATGAAACTGTTTCGACTCATGGAGCAATACATGGGGGATTAGTCATGCAGAGACAAACAGACTTAGTTCGACTTAGAAATTTCGGCATCGACAGTACGCGCGCGGCGCAGCCCGACACTGCGCCTAAGAATCTTAAGAGCCCTCGAATCCCTCCTGTTGAAGAAGCGCGGCTTGCCTCGCTAAAGGTTTTGGCAATGACGCTACTTAGCCAGGTGGAATCCCTGGAGGCGCAGTTTGCTACCGACCAATCGCCACAGCTGAATCTTCAAAAAGAGGTCCAACGATTTGAGGCAGCGATAATTCGGAGTGCCCTTTGGAAGACAGGTGGACGACAAAGGCGTGCAGCGCGTTTACTGGGAGTCAAGGTGACTACGCTGAATACCAAGATCAAACGCCACAAAATCAAGATTGACGATTCGACCAGATCTGTGGTCGAACCAGCAGAAACGGCCAACCAGGTATTGCCTCAATCGTAATACTCGTCTAGCGTAGCAATCCATTAGGGCCTAAGGCTCTAAAGTTGCCCTCTCAGGAGAATCTGATGCCCTCCGTTATTCGATCTTTAGTTGCATTTCTCATCGTCTGCCTTTTAGTCACCGGCGCGTTTTCACAGGAAAAGGATGGACGATACTACGAAGGGCACGCACGCAGAGCCTACCAGGAGAAAAACTGGCCCGCGTTTCTGGAAAACATGAAGATCGCCGCCGAGCTGCGTCCCAATCATCCTCGTCTCATGTACAACCTGGCCGTTGCATACGCGTTAAATAACAAACCCAGCGATGGTCTTTCATGGTTGCGCAAAACAGCCGACATGGGTCTCGTCTTTAACGCCGGTACCGATCACGATCTCGACTCCCTCAAACAAGAGCCGCAATTCAGTGAAATCCTTAAGCAGTTTGAAAAGAACCAAGCACCCAAAATAAGTAGTCTCAAGGCTTTCACTGTGCATGAGAAAGGGCTGGTGCCAGAAAGCGTGGCTTATGATGAAACTAGCGGAGTGTTTTACCTAAGTAGCGTCTATAAGCGAAAAATTCTGCGCGTCAGCAAGTCGGGAGAGGTGACTAGTTTTGCCGCCGAGGCCGAGGGTCTGTGGAGCGTAATGGGTATGAAAGTCGATTCCTCGCGTCGACTTCTATGGGTCTGCTCGACTGCACACCCGCAAATGGCCAACTTTCAAGCGCAGGACAAAGGCAAGACGGCGCTACTCAAGTTTGATTTACGAACCGGAAAGCTAGTTGCAAAGTACCAACCGTCTGATACTACAAAGCAACATTGGTTTGGTGATTTAGTTATCAGCAAAACGGGTGATGTTTATACGACAGATAGCGTGACGCCTGCTGTCTATGTGATTAAGCACAACAGCAACCGCCTGGAACTCCTACTGGAGGGAAAACCTTTCTTATCACCACAGGGTCTCGACTTTACTAAGGACCAGCGTCAACTATTTGTTGCTGACTATTCCAAGGGACTTTTCCTTATCGATCTCACGACAAAGGAGACCAGGAGCATTGTTTCCGATGTCACCCTGCTGGGAATCGATGGTCTTTATTACTACGCAGGCTCGCTCATTGGCGTTCAGAATGGGGTGAATCCTCAAAGAGTAATTCGATGCACACTTAACAAGGATCTTTCGCGCATCGACAAGTTCGAAACGATCGAAGCTAACAATCCGTTATTCGATGAGCCCACACTTGGAGTTCTGGTCAAGAACAATTTTTATTTTGTGGCGAACAGTCAGTGGGGAGCGATCGATGAATCGGGCCACCTCGCGCCGGAAGATAAGTTAAAAGATCCCTTAATCCTCAAGCTCGATCTCAAGAGATAGATTATTTCAGATTTCAGATTGTAGATTTCAGATTTGATCGAGAGACACCACACGCTTTTAGCGTCGTGGTGCTTCAACTTTTTCACTAGAACACCAACGTGATGAATCGGTTAGACACCACACGCTTTTAGCGTCGTGGTGCCTCAACTTCTTCGCTACGATCCATGTCCTTCAGATATCAACCAGCTTAACCCTGCGGATCCTCCTTCTTGTAAATGGGTTCGGTGGGTTTTGCCTTGTAGCGAAGAAGTTGAAGCTCCACGACGCTAAAAGCGTGTGGTCTCTAACCGGTTCACCAGGCTGGTTTCTAGCGAAGAAGTTGAGACTCCACGACGCTAAAAGCGTGTGGTGTCTAACCGGTTCACCAGGCTGGTGTTCTAGTGAAAAAGTTGAAGCACCACGACGCTAAAAGCGTGTGTGTCTAACCGGTTCATTAGGCTGGTGTTCTAGCGAAGAAGTTGAAGCTCCACGACGCTAAAAGCGTGTGGTATCTAACCGGTTCATTAGGCCGGTGTTCTAGCGAAGAAGTTGAGACTCCACGACGCTAAAAGCGTGTGGTGTCTAACCGGTTCACCAGGCTGGTGTTCTAGTGAAAAAGTTGAAGCACCACGACGCTAAAAGCGTGTGGTGTCTAACCGATTCATCAGGGTGTTCTAGTGAAAAAATTGAAGCTCCACAACGCTAAAAGCGTGTGGTGTCCTGTGAAAACCGATTTCGTCTAGTTCGCCAACGATTCAATTAACTTACCGGCTTTTTGATGCAAGTCAGGAGTTGCGCCATAAAATATTCCCACCATCTTTCCCTGCGTGTCGAAAACAAACATTCGCGGAACACTTCCCATCGTTCCAAACGGTGCAACCATCTCCGGCGATGCCATAGCAAAGCTGACTGTTCCGCCTAGTTCTTTGGCGAATTTACGTACTTGCTCTTCTTCAGACTCTATCGCCAGAGCAATCACTACAACTTTGTCCGATGACCTTCTTTTAACTTCGCTTAACCAGGAAAGTGTGCTCAAACAAGGTGGACACCACGTGGCCCAAAACTCAATCACCACAGCCTTACCTGATAGACCCCCGAGGTCGATCTGTTTGCCTTCGATATCTCGAACACTAAATGAAGGAAGTTTCGCGATGTCCTCTTCCTCTGCCGTTTTCGTCTGGCCTGCCGTAGCAAGCTTGCGTTCACCTTTCAAAAGCAGATCGATCATTTTTGACAAATCACTTTGAAACTTGTCGTGATTTGCCTTCTCTTTCCATGGTGCATACTTGCCATTTTTGGAATCACCCCAACCACCAAAATCGTTTGGTGACGCAATCAATATGTCGTCGACAAATACCGCCGGATATCGTTTGACTCCATATCGCTCAGCTAGTTTCGATTCACCCCAGTTTTCACTCACAAACGTTACTCGGTCACCGTAATTCTGCACTACGTCCTTAATCAGCAAACTTGCTGGATCAGAGAGACTTCAGGTGTAGGGCCAACGGACCAGTGTCACGGTTACTTTCCTGGCGTCCTGTGCAGATGCGACGCAGCAGCTCGCAAC
>JBKPQV010000548.1:0-6905 GCA_046734235.1 Acidobacteriota bacterium | reverse complement strand
GACACGTATTGCGACTTGCTTACCTGGCGGGTGCGCAACATTTTGGGCGCGCCGTATCCGCATTATCGAAGAGCTATACAAGCCCTTGGGTACAGTTTGTTAATCGCTGAGACCATAAAGTATCGAGACGCCCGTGTCATCATTAGAAAAGCAATCCCTGTTACTGATTTGGGAGTTAACTTTGATCAAGCGGACAGTGAAGCTGAGATCTTCGTGGATAGTTTAAAGAAGCGGGTCATCGAGAAAGCACCGGGGCGGGAGAGCACCAATATTGAGCTCAAGATAAAACCCCCAGAAGTGAAGAAAACCAGCCAACAAACCAGGGTTCTTAACGCTTGGTTGAAGCACACAACGAACAACCCCAAGTGAAGCCACTCAGCAGCGAGGAAACCAAGGCTGCTGTCGATTTTGCGAAGGCACTCAACGAAGGGAAACAGAAATGAGAGCACGGGGATGTTCACATCGCGAACGTCACATTCGTCCACTCGGTAACATCCATTCCGACACTTGCGGAGTTATTCAATTGTTGCGCCCCTCCGCTCAGGATAAACATTTCCGCGTGAGTCGCTGTCAAAGGCTCGGAAAACAAATATCCTTGCGCGTACTGGCATTTCAACAGCTTTAATTGTTCTAACTGATCCTTTGTCTCTACGCCCTCCGCGATCACCTGCATACCGAGATTGCCGGCCAGCGTTACGATCGTTTTCACTATTTCAAAGTTCTCATCCCCCTCGCCCATCGTCGTAATAAATGAACGATCAACTTTCAACGTATCAACCGGAAAACGGTTCAGATAACTTAAAGAGGAGTAGCCAGTACCGAAGTCATCGATACTTAAACGAACGCCCAACCCACGCAGCCGGGCAAGCGTTACTCCAGCTAACTCGGCGTTCTCCATCACAACGGTCTCAGTAATCTCGAGTTTCAACTGCCAGGGATTAATTCCAGATTCTCTAAGCACTTCTTCAACCTTTCCAATTAGATCAACCTGCATGAGCTGTTTGCCCGAGAGATTCACGCTAATGGTAAGGTCCCTGTTCGATAACGATCGTTGCTGCCACGCGCGCAATTGGTTACATGCTTCCCGCAAAACAACTAGTCCCAAAGGTACGATTAATCCAGTCTCTTCGGCCAACGGGATGAACTGGTCTGGTAGGACTATGCCACGCTCTGGATGATGCCAACGTACGAGCGCTTCAAATCCGGATAATTCGCCGTTCGCGACGGACATGATTGGTTGGTAGTAAACACACAACTCGTTCCTTTCGAGCGCCAGATGAAGATCACTCTCTAATCTCAAAAGTGTGACAGCGCGTGTATGCATCGCCATATCAAAAATTTCATAACGCGCTTTGCCATGGTCCTTCGCGCGATACATCGCTGTATCTGCGTCACGAATCATATCCTCCGCCTCTGAATAATCCGATGAGCCAAGCGCAATTCCGACGCTTGAGGTGATGATCGCTTCGTGGTTATGAAGCAGAAATGGCACCGAGATCGCCTGCTGAACTTTTGACGCAACTCGTATAGCGTCTTCGGGCCCCTCTATGGCATCCAGCAGGATTCCGAATTCGTCGCCCCCAAACCGCGCAACCAAGTCCGTCTGTCGAATGCAGCCTTCCAGACGACGGGCGACGAGAACGAGGAGTTCATCTCCGCAAGGATGACCGAGACTGTCATTGATATTTTTGAAACGGTCTAGATCCAGGAACAAAACGCAAAATAGATATTGTTCGCTTTGTCGCGCGCGCTCCAGTGCGACACGCAGGTGTTCACTGAACAATAATCGATTGGGCAATCCTGTCAACGCATCGTGAAAAGCGGCGTGTCGGAAATGCTCGCGACTCTCCTGAAGTTCCTTACTAGTACCTTCGAGCTTTTCGACATAACGATTGAGCTCCTCTACGTGGCGTTCTGCTTGCTCAGCTCGCAATCGTTCCGCTTCAGCTCTCGCATATTCCGCTTCGGCGCGTTCACGCTCAGCCTGTTCAGCTTGTGCTGCAGTTGCGCGGATATCTTCCAGGTACTTGTCATAGGTGAAATAGATAATTGAGATGACTGGCAGGGGTGCCAAAACAGCATAAAAACTCACACTTACTTGAAGCTTAACAATCGCTCCGGCGACAAATGCACCAACAAAATACGTAAGCGAGGACCAGAGGTAATGCTTAGTCCAAATTTCCCAAAGCGGTCGTCTCGACTTACCGGCGAGACAGATAGCGACTATCCATGTATGAGCGAGATACTGCGTAAGTGCGACGACACACAGGAAAATTAGCGTATTTGAGTATGGCTGCGTGGATGTGTTGAAAGCTGGGCCAAAGAAAAGTCGGGCGACAGAACCGGTAGTGAATACTGCGCACGCCATCGCTCCGGCATTAAAAAGAACTGTTATCCAGCGTCGACTCAAATGGAGTCCCGAACTCAATCCATCCGTGACGGCAATCAAAACTGCAGCTTGAGGGCCATAAAGTAAGAGCGTCAGAAAAACAAAGCTGTCGGCTACGGTAATAGTAGTATTAGCCCGCGGGATTTTGATGGCAACGCGCGAACTGACAATCACTGTAAGGACGAGTAAGAGAAGAAATCGAAAGTCGAGTTGACGATAAGGAAGGGAGTGTGCGGAGTAAGCAAAGATCGCACAACCAGCAACGACGATTAGCCGCATGTAGTACTTAGTGCACTGTGTGTCATTGCTGTTAGTCACGCTGAAATCCTGGGGTGTGATTATTTAGAGGCTAGAAGTAAAGAAGGTTGTAATGCCCAGCGATGGTAAATCCCAAATTAAAATAGAATGACTGTAACCGGGCGTCTTCGTTTTGTGTGAACAGATAAATAGCTCTTTTGCGTTGAAGGAGCTCCCAGCCAATCGCTTGCAGACAACTTCGTCCAAGACCTTTACCGCGCTCATCTGGGCTTACATAAACACCCTCGAGATAGGCAACATCTGCAGATTCCGCTGTGATATCTGTTTTAAAGACAAGCCGTTCTTTCTTCATTAAGACCCACACTCGTTTTTTTTCTATGCGGCGTAGGTAGCGTTCGCGAAAGCCGACGGAATCCTTTGTCAATGGGTCGATACCGCTTGTTTCAAAAGCCATTGCCGCGTGCGCATGAACCACCTGCTCAAGATCGTTAGCAGTAGCGAGGCGCAACCCGGTGACCGAATGATGCGACTTGAGTGGCCCTCGCCGTTGCAGAAATACGATGGGATGTATTAAGCGCGGTGATTCTTCACTGATCGCATAATTGTCCCAGAATTGACGAACGGCAGTGCGCTCGCCCATTAACAAATGGGGTGAAGCGTTCTGGCGCGCAAGCCCGGCAAATGCTTCAATCGCACCATCGTCGAATGCTTCAAACAGCATCGTATGGCCGAGAAGTGCGACTCCCGTAAGGTTCTTTTGATCATTGTGACAAGCGTAGAAAGAGCCGCGGTTCAGCGGACTGGCAAGACCATTGTCAAGTATAAATCCGGACATGATGACATTTGTAAGAGATGGTCTTGAAAGTACAGATAGAATGCTTGCTTCGTTTCCATTTGATAAGGGAGTAATCACCGATGAAGTGGCTTTCGCGCTTGCGCTTGCCGAGGAAACATTGCCATCTATTCGATTTGGCAAGAAGCAAGGATCCAGTTCAGACGCCACAATAGCCATGACTTATCTCATTGATCGACTGCTTTATTGCACTGAGCCATCGTCCTGAATTGCGCTCATTTCAGTTCCAGCATCACCGTTGGTCAAAACCGATAAGGCCCATATTGCACCGCTATCGCCAATCGCGACGCCGTCCCCAATTGCCACTCCATCTGAAAGCATGATTCCGTCACCGATGGCCACACCGTCGCCAATGGCGACACCACTCGAAAGGGCGATGCCTTGCAGGAAAATATAACCCTCTCCGATCGCGACGCCGGTACTGGTAAGGATATTGTCGCCAATGGCCACACCATCGCCGATAGCGACGCCGTCACCGATGGCTACGCCGTCACCGATTGCCACCCCATTCCCCAGCGCGACTCCCAGATCATAAATGCGGTGGTATTTGGTAATGAGACCCAATCCGGCGGCGTATCCGCGGTCGAGAAGAATGCCTTGCGCCCACGGAAACGTATAACCGTTCATTGAAGTGTAAGGATTGGGCAAAACAGTCGTTGTCAACAACGAGGTTCCCAGTGGAGTTGTATTAGTTAGGTCAGTGCGGATGAGCTTCGCTAAGCGCATTGCACCCTCAATGTTAAGTTGGCCCGCGCCTTGTTCGAACATGTTGTAACCAGCAAGCGGCTGCGCCGTATACATCAAGATCATTTTGATCATGTTGGGCGTAAGCCTTGGATTGGCTTGCAGGAGTAAAGCAGCGGTACCAGAAACGAGTGGTGTCGCCATCGACGTTCCGCTCATCCTCATCATTTTGTGATTACTACTACTATTCGGCGTGGATTCGAGCTTTGGATATGCAGCGATTAGTCTGTTGTCCTTGCTTTCGGACCCGATAAGTTTGTTACCGGGAGCGATCAGATCCGGCTTAACGAGGTTGTCATAATTTGCAACACCATTAATGGTCCGATGGCTGCGGGTCGGACCACGCGAGCTGTACGTGGTGACAGCATCATCAGCACGTGTATCTGTGCCGAACGAATTCGCGGCTCCCACCGTGATCACCGAAGGATCGTTGCCTGGTGCATGAATGCGGCCATAAATCTTCCTACCGTTCACGTCTGTACCGTCGTTCCCTGCCGCGGCTACAACTACAATTCCTGCATCAACCAGGTGTCGAGCCGCAAGGCACAATGGATCATCTCTATATGAATCCACCGCCGGTGCTCCCAAACTTAGATTGACTACTTTAATTTTGTATTTTTGATAGTTCTTGTCTCCAAGGGGCTTCGTTGGGTCAGCTGGTGCCAGAATCCAGTTCAGCGCTTTCAAAACATTTGACACCGCACCAATTCCCTGCGCGTTCAGCACACGCAAGTTCACTATTTTTGATTCAGGAGCTACACCTATATAGGCACCGTGGGCAACGTGATTTATTCCGACTGCCAGAGAGGCTACGTGTGTACCATGACCGTAGGGATCATCCACCCTTCCTTCACCGGTGAAATCAAATTGAGCTGCGATGCTACTGCTGAGTTGATGGTGGTCTTTATCAATACCCGAATCGAGCACTGCGATGTTGAAATCCTTGCCCTTCAGTCCGCTGTTGCCGGATTGAGCCCTCATATAGGCTGCACCAGTAGTCTGCTCGACGTGCCCCAGCAACTGAACGTCTCTATCAAGTGAAATGAACTCTACTTCGTCAAATTCCGACAGTTCCCGCACGACGCTCAAAGGCAGTTCGAGAACTGATGAATTAAATTCGGCAAAGTGATCTTTGAGGCGGATATCATTACGGCGCAACAACGCATTCAATTGGCCACTGGGTGGCCCATTGAGTTGAAGAATCACCGAAACGGTTTCCTCACTTTGACCAACCGAGGTTGTTTTAGTCCGCTTGCGAAATGTATACGAAACCTTTTCGTCTTTAGAGCGCTTGGTTGCTTTCGATGCTTGGTCCGAACCCTTGTTCGATGTTGCCGTAACGGCAGTCGGGAGAATGCCTCCGGCACAAAATGACAACAGCAAAGCGAAAACGACCAACGACGCGATGATATGGGGCTTGATGTTTTTCATCTTCGTATTTCGCAAATTCTGAGATCTAAGCCGCAGCAATTTGCAGCTGGACTTAGCCACTTTGCATTGACCGTGCCGCTTACGAGCTTTGAGGAATCAAGCGAAAATCTAGGTTTTGTGGTCACCGCGATGGCGAGGATGTCATCATCATGGCAGGTCAAAATGAACAATCTGGTCATTTTGAGCGCTGAACCGGATGGTTGAATAGAAGAGCGGATGAGTGGCGGATTAAAGAAACTGCCACGCACTCTAACGACGCAAATTGTTGTTACTTCCCTGTATCGCCTCTTAAATATAAACATTCGTGTGCGGCGCCGCCCGGTGGAAGAGGCTGTTCCGCAATAGCTTTATGAGATCCATTAAGTAATTGATTCGAGGCGATGGTTGCCCGGGTAAGGACAGTAACTACTTAGAGCCGCGTGCTTTGACGAGTCTTGGGGTGCAAACCGGACGGCAAAAAGAATAGCTCGGAGCAGGTGGACTTTACTGTTAATCCAAAGAAGCCGTCGCAAGGCAGATTGAATTTTCCGGATGGACAGAGGGGCGCGGCGGCGATCTCTCAAATATTCTTACCACTTGGCTCACGGCTTATTTCAGCAGTGTAGTACCGGGACTTCAAGCCCGCCTTTTTTAGCGCGACCTGCGCAACAGCTTCAGCGTTTACTTTTTCCTGTAAGACGTTACGAAGGTAGGCCGTCAAGGTTAGTATCACTTCGGAATCAATAGGCAGCCCACGCCGAGCGCAATCTTCAATTTGTTCTAATTCCTTAATGGTCATAGAGCACCCCCCTTGTTTAGTGATGGCTAAGTTCGGGATTTCAAGGGAAGAGAGCCGGGATGGACAAGCTATACGGTTTGCTCAGATACCAAGAAGACCGTTTGGGTTGCAAATAGGCTTGATATTTTCCTGACGCAGCCTTGCGTTGTCCCAATGGGGTCACGACTCAATTCTGCGGACTAATTGAGGCGCTCGACTACAGCCAAGGGTCGGGGCAAAAAGCTAGTAAGAATTGTTTGATCGTGATGGTTTAAGTCCGAGTTGGGGCGGCTTAACCAATAGATTCCGATGCGAGTGATATTTTTCTCGATGTGAAAGTTCTAATAACCACCAACATGTATGGCAGGGCGCCGTTCCTCGTTTGGCTCCGCCTGTCTTAGCACTTCGCGTGTTACGGGTGCAGTGTCACCCCTTCCAAAAGCGACGTAATCAAAAAGGTAGGCCACGGGATT
>JBKPQV010000547.1:0-8115 GCA_046734235.1 Acidobacteriota bacterium | reverse complement strand
AGAGAGAGCCAAATTGGTTACCGGACCATTGGAAGGCTCGTTAGCGGAGCCCTCCGAAGTGTAACCGTCGTGGAGAATAACGAGATCCCAACCAGCCAGTCACTCCTCCCGCGATTACAGCTTCGACGACAACAATTGCGGTGTCCGACAGCTCACCTAAGTCACGACCAACGGCCACATTGGTTATACCTAAGAACAGTCCAGGAACCGCCAACCACAAACCACCTCGCCATCCACGTTCTGGCCAAAGAAAAGCGAGAATCCCACCTAAAACCAAAAAGTGCGGAAATGTGTAAGTAAAATATGGATTAATCTGTGGTAGCAGCAACGCTAACCCACCAAATCCAATTGCCAGGCAGTTAACCCATTGAGAAGCGGGTTGTCTCATTTCATTTAGATCAGTTCAAGTATCGCAGTTTTTTGCCGCGAAGCGGCCCAAGAATATAGCCCAGGGTAAAGCGAAGCGGAACCCTGGGAGAAAAGTGAAACTTGAACTGCGTCCTAAAAGGACGCGAGCACTTCGTTTAGCTCTATAGTTCGAGACGAACTTCATTGCCGCTATTATTGATTAAATTTCCTTGGTTGCCCGCTCGCGTCCTTTCAGGACGCACCTCAATTCTTCGCTCGTCTCCCAGGGTTCCGCTTCGCTTCACCCTGGGCTATATTCTTCAGCCGCTTCGCGGCAAGAGGCTGTAACCAAGCTACTACCTAACACATCACCAGCTCTGTCACTCAAGAACAAAACTATCGAACGAATTTTCTAATGCGTAACATTAATTACAAGGCTTTTCAAGCTAGACAAGCGCGCTGCTTTTCTACTTCCGACTTTAGGAGAAGGCTGCCTAGAAGATTTGTCGTTCTTTTAAGCGTTTAGTGGATAGGGCGAATCTCGCTTCCGGGGAGGTAGTTCCGGCAATTAGCCCTGTTACATGTTCACCCACAACTGGTCCATGCTTGAATCCGTGGCCCGATCCACCACCCACCAGCCAAACGTTTTCCAAGGTTGGGTGACGGTCAATAAGAAAATCGCCGTTTGAAGTGTTTTCGTACTGACATACTCGAGTTTCGACAATTGGTGCTTTAGCTAATGATGGAACCCTCTTCCTTAGATAGGTACGCGTATCCGAAACACCTGCTTCACTGACTACTCGATCTCCAGTGTCTGGATCAAAGTCAGCGCCATGAGCATCGATGGCAAGTTTGAAACCCCGACTTTCAAGGTTAGGAAGCGCATAGACCAGGTCATTGAAGTCAACCCAGATCGGCATCTGAGTAGGATTGAACCGATCATCCCCCGCCGGCGTACCGAAAAAGAATACTTCCTGCCGGGTGACGTGAATGATGTTTTGCAGCAACGTAGGGAATAGTTTTGGTAACCATGGTCCACACGCGAACACGTACTTGTCAGCAGCAATCTTCGTTGCTTTAGTTGTAGTCAGGGAATCAAGTCGCGTCCCAGACCCAGTGGGTGGGTTCACTTTATCGATCAGGATCGTGGTTCCTTGTGCGATTGTTTCGGAAACGACAGTCTGAACAGCACGACGCGCAAGTAAAGCTCCACTATCGTGTTCAAGCAGGCCCCATGAGACTCCCGTAAAGTCGAACTGTGGATAGCGTGAACTTAATTGATCGACACTAAGTCGTTCGATGTTTACTCCAAGAGTTTCCAAAGTTCTAGCGGTTGCTTCGCAATACGCATCCTGCTCTTTCGCAAGCCATAAGACACCAGTTTGAACGAATAGCGGGCTATTAGTTGGAGCGGAGGCGAATAGTAGGCGCCAATTCGAAAGAGACCGAATGGCTGATCGGCTATAGATCTCATCTGGACCATAGCCCATGCGGATAATTCTGGATTCGCCTCCGGAGCTCGAGCGGCTGTTGCCTGGACCGTACGCATCGATGAGGATAACTTTTGCGCCCGACTGGCGTAGTAAATATGTGGTCCATGCTCCAAACACTCCCGCTCCGACCACTGCAACGTCGAAAGTTTTCATTAGACGGATTGTAGCCGTTTGATGTCGTTTTGCTAATGACATTCTTTTGTCAAGAGTTGCCGGTTGAATGGTTTATCGCAAAAGTGAGGTGCTAACTATGTTGACCTTGAAGAGAATTGGTCTTTCGATTCTGCTTTTGTTGTCTAGCGTTTCCGTCTTGTTGGCACAGGAAAAAAAGGATCTAAATACCGGTCAACAAGTGCTAGCTGGAACGGACTGGAAACTTGTTTCAATGGGCCGCGTCGGCGCCGATACATCGGTGACTGGTAATCCTATTACCTTGAAGTTCGGCAACGATGGTCGGATCAGTGGCTCGGGAGGCTGCAATTCTTTTGGCGGGCCCTTCAGTGTTGAAGGCGATCGCATTAAGTTTGGCCAGGTCTTCAGCACCAGGCGCGCTTGTATTGATGAAAAGGGAAATAAGCAAGAGTCCGCATACCTTGCGGCTTTACAGTCGGCGAGCCGGTTCCGGATGACCGATCATCAGCTGAGTATTTATTACGATGGAGGTCGCAGCCTCTTAGAGTTTCGGAATGAAAAACCCGAAGGCGCTAATGATAGTCCATCACAAGACGATCCAATCGAATCGCTGAATTCTTATTACGCGGCTATCAACGAAAAGAATTACGAACGGGCATACCAATACTGGGAAGCTAATTCGCAGACGCTTGAACAGTTCAGGCGCGGTTTTTCTGATACCGCGATTGTGCGATTGTTGGTCGATCCAGCGCCACAAATTGAGGGAGCGGCTGGAAGTTCGTACGCGAACATCTCAACAATTCTGGTCAGCCGGCGGTCCAATGGAATTGAACGCATCTTCGCCGGGTGTTATGTGATGCGGAAGTCGAACTTGAGCCGGGAAGATAATCCTTCCCAAAGGGGTTGGCGTATTTACCGGGCAAGTATTCAGGCAATGCCACCTAATTCTAAGGCTGCGTTTTCTTCGCAGTTATGCAGAGACAATTATTAGACCAGTCCTGGATGGTATTGTTGCAACGTTTCAGTTGACGGCGGTGTTTATTACTAACGTATAGACATGTGAGGCAGGAACTGGTGTTCTCTAAGATTTGGGACATTCACACATAATTTGAAATTGAACAGGAGGAAAATCTAAATGCACATAGGTAAGGTTGCCGCGATCTTGTTCGGATGTTTGCTGATCGTTTCGTGCTCGGATCCGGCTGCCGATAAATCTAAAGCAGTAACCGGCGAAGCAGCTTCCGCGTCGCCACAAGCGGCTACCCAGGGACAGAAGTACCAGATAACCGCTCAGAACTCTAAAGTCGAATTTACGGCGTCGAAAGTAGTCGGCAGCGAGAGTGGATCTTTCAAGGATTTTTCAGGTGTAATTGAATTTGCTGGTCAACCAGAAAAAAGCCGCGTCAATGTAACAATCAATATGGCTTCAGTTTCGACAAACGAAGAAGGATTGACCAAGCACCTTCAAACACCTGACTTTTTTGATGTGGCTAAGTTTCCGCAGGCGACTTTCACTTCGACTGAGATCAAGCCGGGAGGGGAGAAGGGAGCGTCACATACTGTGACCGGAAACTTCCAGTTGCACGGTGTAACGAAGTCGATAAGTTTTCCGGCTACGATTACGGCTACACCAGATGCGATAACGGTCGAAAGTTCCTTTTCAATCAACCGCAGGGACTTTGGGATCAATTACGCAGGCGCTGCTAATAACTTAATCCATGATGAAGTGGTATTGAACTTACATGTGAAGGCAACGAAGTAAGGAACGGATCATTTTCCATATATCATTTGACATTTCTCAATTGCCATTTGGAAGAATGCGAGTCGGCAACACTCCGAAATAGCAATTGAGAAATGTCAAATGATATATGGAAAATGATCTTTTCTATCGTGACGGTATCTGTTTCTCAAGCTTCTCAAACCGAGCCATCATGTTCTCATAAACGCGATCGGTCTTTTCGTGTAGGTGAGCAATCTCAAGTTCCGCCTTGATGTTTACCTCGTACTCAATATCTGCGCGCACTTTGTCTTTTTGAGCCTGGCGGTTTTGGCTTATCAGCACAAAACACGACAGAAAGATTGCTTCTAACGAAACAATCATGGTGAGCAGCCCAAATGGAAAAGGATCAAAGGATAGCAAGCCCGGGATTGTGTTAAGTGAAATCCAGGTGATGAACCACACGCCATTAAGAATCAAAAACTGCATGCTCCCGCTAAACCACGCAATCCAGTCGGCAATTCGCAAGAGTGTGGTCGACTGTTCTTCCATCTCTTCATTGACATTCCGCGATACTCGAGTGCGAAGAAGTTCGTCTGCCTTACGTGTGAGACCGCTTAGTGCCGCTAACATATGCAGTGCAGAATCAGGCCGTCGTTGAAACAGCAGCACCAAATCATCGCGGTCCAGAACGAATACTTCGCTGTCTACTAACGCCAATGCCGTAGCGGTGCGTGGGCCACTATCCAACATGGCGAGTTCGCCAAACATATCTCCCGGCCGTGAAGTTGTCAGAACGATCTTCTGCCCGGCCGTGTCCTTAATAAAGAGTTCGATTTCTCCCGATTGCACAATGTAGAGCGCGTCGCCAGGATCACCCGTCTGGAAGAGTGTGTGTCCGGCAGCTACGCTCAATTCGTCGATAACTTTAGCCAGGGCAATTCGATCGTCTTCATTAAGCCGACCAAACATCTCGATGTTAGCAAGTAGATCGGGTTCACAGGGCATCAGGATTCCTCTGTCGAACGGTCTGTAAGAGCGCGGCGGGATTATAAGCGAAGTTGAGGGTTATTGGGGGTCTGTGTCAAACTCCAATACACCACTACTGACCATGAAGCGTCCCCCAACCCAATTCGTCCTTTTTGTTTTCGTACTCCTCCTGATCGGTGTTAAGGATGCAGCGGCTCAACTTCCTTTTTACACTGACGATGCCGACACAACCCCAAAAGGAAAGTTTCACGTAGAGGTTTACAACGAACACGACCTACTGCAAAAAGATGCCTACCCCACCAAACGACAAAACACGCTGGTCTTCACTCTTAATTTGGGAATTACAGATAAACTCGAATTCGGTGTAAACGCACCGGTAATTACGTTTAGCAATTCCCAAATCGCAGAGCGCCGAAACCTTTCTGGCTATGGCGATACCCAGTTTGGCTTGAAGTACAACTTCTGGAGTGAGCGTGAAGGTTCAAAGATGCCTGCGTTGGCTGCGGTCTTTTATGTCGAGGCCCCGACGGGAAACTCGGTAAAACAGTTCGGTTCTGGATTAACCGATTACTGGCTATACGGCGTTATTCAAAAGTCGCTCACAAAAAAGACCAAAGGTCGACTTAACGGCGGGATTCTTTTTAGCGGAAATGAGTCTACCGGCCTCATTGGAATTGAGACTCAGCGAGGTCGTATTTACACAGGAAATGCATCACTCGTTCGTGATTTCTCAGCGCGACTAAAACTGGGCGTTGAAGTTTTTGGCGCGGTAACGGGTAGTTTCAAATTGAATCGCGGCCAGCTGACCGGCCAGGTTGGCGGTGATTATCAATTAACGAAGAAATTGGCGCTGTCGTTTGGTGTTTTGGGTGGTAGGTATTCTGCTAGTCCGAGGCTAGGCGCCCATCTCGGTTTCGCCTACGACTTCTAGTCATCCCATCTCTGCGCGATGAGAATCTTATCCCGGTCAATCTCTTTCAAGGTGAGTTTTTCCTGGGGTAAGTCTCCGTGAAACCAGAGATAGTCACCAAGTAGTCGACGTGCCTCTTCTGTCCAGAAAGAACTTTCCGCAGGAAGGTTGCGTTGAGCCAGTCGGCCCACATAGTCAATGACACTCTGCGCGACGTCAACGATTACTTCGGAGGGTTTTCCGTCTGGTCTTATGACGTTGAAGGTACGTTCGTTCTTGTTTCCGGAACTAGCTCGCTCGCCGTCAAGGATGTTAAAGCCGTTCATCGTTATCGTCTCGATTGGGCGTAACTTGGGTTCGCCGTCTGTAGCTGGTTGTTCGATGTTGTCCGGTCTTCTTGTTAAAGCAGCAGCCACCGCATTTCGGAGCATCTCAGGAGTCATTGGTTTGCGCACAAAATCTGTTGCTCCAAGTTTCATGGCATCGACAGCAATCTCAATTGATGCGTAAGCAGTTGCCATGATCACCTTTGCTCGTGGATTCGCCTTCTTTATTTGCCGCAACACCTCGAGACCATCCACCCCGGGCATTCGCTGATCCAGAATCACGCAATCCCACATTGATCCGTCGAGGAACAACTCAAGACCCTGGTTTCCATCGCTTGCTTGACCAACAACGTAGCCGGCAGCTTCAAGAGTAATGGTCACCACACGACGGATGTGTTCTTCGTCATCAATAATTAGGATGCGTCTGCTCATGTGATATCTACCTTGATCGAAACAAAATCCCCCACACGGCAGTGTGGGGATCGTTCAAGTCCACACTATTCATTGGAACACTCGAATTTTGGACCTTCAAGTTGAGAAGCAAATGAATCGACCGGGCTTGAACAATCCCCACACTGCCGTGTGGGGGATTCGGAGACTCGACAATCGAAGCACTCTTGTAGAAAGGACTTGAACGATCCCCACACTGCCGTATGTGGGATTTTGTTTGATTAAGTAACTATCCATTTCAAACCGCCACCGGTAACGTAAAAGTAAATGTAGAACCTTGTCTCAACGCAGATTGAGCACTCATCTGTCCACCATGGGCCTTGACTATTAGTTGGGAAATAGCGAGGCCTAACCCCGCACCACCAGTCATTGCCCCAGGGACCTGAACGAATTTTTCGAAAATATGGGGCAGGTATTCTTGCGGTATGCCACTGCCCGTATCGCTTACAGAAATGGCGACGAAGGCGGCGCGTGCTTCGGCGCTCAATTTGATTGCGCCTTGCTTTGTGTATCGAACTGCATTCACCACAAGATTCCTCACCACGCGTTCAATTTGGGAACGGTCGGCTAATACGTCAGGCAAGTCGTTCGGTATTTCAAGATCGAAATCTATTCCTTTTGATTCGACGTGAGTACGGAGATCTTCTGCGGTTTTGACGAGAAGTGTGCGAATGCTCGTGCGTGACAAGTCAGGCTCGCTTTCTCCGGCTTCGATCTTTGAGAGATCAAGCAAGTCGCGCATCAGTTTGTCGAGGCGTTCACAATCTTCACGACATGCGCCCAGGATCTCAGTCTGTTTTGGATTTAGTTCGCCCGCAGCTTCCTCAAGGAGTAGGTGAACTCCCATTTGCACACTCGTTAATGGTGTTCGAAGTTCATGTGATGCCGTGGCTATAAAGTCAGATTTGAGCTGATCGATTTCGCGAAGGTGTGTAATGTCTTCAAGTAGTGTCACTGCTCCCAACAGATGTTTTTGATTATCGCGCATTGGCGTAGTGCGCAAACGAAAAGCTCGTTGGAAACCATCAACTCCCAATGGCAATACGGATGACATACCTTCGCCTGCCACCGGTCGCTGAGACTCAATCGCTTCTGCCACCGCACCGGCAATTCGTAAGTCACGTGCTACGTCGCCGACGTGTTTACCTGCATTGGTCTTCTCGGGCCCAAAGATTTCTTCAGCTGCAGGATTTAGTTTGGTTACGCAGCCCTTAGCATCAGTCACGATCACAGGATCATAGAGGGAGTCAATTGCTGCCTCCGTTGTTTGCTGCGCGATCAGGAGTTTACCCATGTCTGAACTCCTTAGTTGTCGCAGTCGTTCGGCCATGCGGTTGTATTCGGCTCCTAAGACCCCGACCTCGTCACGTGATTCAATTTCAACGCGCGCATTTAGATCGCCGCCAGCAATTTTCTTGGTTGTTGCCGTGAGCAATTGAAGCGGTTCGATGATCTTGTTGGCCAATACGAAGGCCAGCACCAGACCTGCAACCACCAGGGCACCAGCTACTAACAACGTCCGGTAAAACCAGAGTTGCGCCACGTCACCAGCAGCTTCAGACTTGGCAAGCATTGCGCGTTGATTTAGCTGGAGAAGATGGTCGCAGTCCGCTCTAAGCTTGTTGAATTGTGGTTCCAGACTAGCGAAATATTCGTCCCGGCGATCTGTCGTGATTTTGGCTGCGCTGTCACTCGCTACGTTACGAAGAAAGTAATCAAACGTCTCGTAATAGGCAGCTCGGTCAGACC
>JBKPQV010000546.1:0-6309 GCA_046734235.1 Acidobacteriota bacterium | reverse complement strand
CTCTGTCAGCTAATCATTGAACAGATAATCACGCCGGCGCCAGCCTGGGCCGAGGATCTGGAGGAAACAGCAAGAGGGGCTGGTGGTTTCGGCTCCACCGGTTGACCAGAACTTCAAAACCATGATGATTTGATTTAGACTCATTGTGTCGAGAAGACCGAGGATTTAGTTCTTCAATTTCTCACCCTTCACCAAAAAGAATTACGTCAAAAGGAAAACAACCGAAGTGAATAATCCATATTCGCGCTTTAGCACTGCGCAACAGCGTATTGCTCTACTGCTGCTTGCGGTTCTAATAACGACGACAACAGCTTTCGCCCAACAGGCTGCAGTTGTTGCTCCATCGAGTTCCCTTTCAACGGGCGAGCAACAGCTCGTTAATAGCCTCAAAGTGGAAACAATTCGTGAAGTTGTCACCGCCCTTGCTGCAGACGACATGGAAGGTCGGGGAACCGGGCAAGCTGGAGGAGATAAGGCAGCAACTTATATTGCTGATCGTTTTCAAAAACTTGGGCTCAAGCCGTTGGGGGAAAAGAACTCCTACTTCCAATTAATCAAGTTCAAAGAACAACAATTCCTCCCCGAGACTTCCATCAAAGCCGGGAATGAAGCGCTCAAGCTTGGTACAGACTTTTATGTCAGTCCACCATACTCAGGAGAGAAAAGTGTTAATGGTGGTCTCGTTTTCGTCGCCTACGGGCTTATGCTGGAAACGCCAAAGCGAAGAGATTTGGCCGGACTCGATGTGAGCGGAAAAGTGGTTGTCTTACTTGAAGGACCACCAAAGAACATTGATAAGAATTCATGGAAGAAGGTTCATGCTCAGGTCGAAGTGATGAAAAGCCTTGTCGGTATGGGCGCTGCAGCAATAATGATCGTTGGACAGCCCGACAAGGAGCATCCATATTCCGAAATGGCCGACTATTTAACGCGCCGCCAGGTTGCGATGGCTGACGATGAAGATCTTCCCAGCTTTGTGCCTCCATTCATATCGATTAGTGATGCGGCCGCCGAAAAACTGTTTTCTGCTTCGGGCACTACCTTCGCTGCGGCTCGAGAAAAAGCAGATCAGGATGGCTTCACACCGATCAATCTCAAACAATCAGCAACCATCAATATTCGATTAAAGAAAGCGAAGATTAATAGCAACAACGTTGTTGGTTTGCTTGAAGGCTCAGATCCGAAATTGAAAGCGGAAGCAGTGGTTTATTCCGCCCACTACGATGCCTACGGTGTCAGTACAGACAATCGGATCTACCACGGTGCAGCGGACAACGGACTCGGCGTCGCGGAAATGATGGCTGTGGCTGAAACCATGACTCAGATGGAAACCAAACCACGGCGCTCGATCATCTTCATGGCGGTCACCGGGGAAGAGTACGGTGGCTATGGTTCAACCTACTGGGTACAACACCCAACCTGGAAACTTAAACAAGTTGCAGCAAACTTGAATCTCGACGGTATGGGAACTGAAGTGTACGGACCAGTGAAAGTCGTGGTTGGATATGGTGCCGAACATTCTTCGTTGGGCACATTACTGGAGCAGGTTGCGATTGCAAATGGTCTCAAAGTAATTCCCGATCCTATGCCCGAAGAGAAATCATTCTATCGATCGGATCATTACTTCTTCGTCAAAAAGGGAATTCCGGGATTGATGTGGCTTGGAGCTCCAGACGGTGACAGCAAGATCTGGATTGATCGTTTGAAGCAGTGGGAAAAGACTGATTACCACCAGCCATCCGATACGGTTCGTCCTGAATGGAATTGGGATGGACCAAAGATGATCGCGATCGTCGGACTGCTGATGGGAGTGCGAGTCGGCAACGAAGAAGCAATGCCCTCCTGGCTTCCAAACTCAATTTTTAATCGCGAGCGTGGCACGGACAAGCCAGCGCCACCTGAGCCGTAAAAGGCTGCGAGCCTCAACCCACTCTGATACTCAGAAGCAAAACCGGATCTCAGATCGCAAATTGAGATCTCACAGCAAATAGTCTCAGGTTAAAATCTGTGAGATTTCAAATTTGCGATCTGAGATTTCTTGGTGAACTACGCAAAAGATTCACTTCACTATCTTCTCGCACGTTTTCCTTCATCGCTTCGCCGCAAGACTTTCGCAATTTTCCTGTCACCAAGCTATTCGCGAGATGTCGGATCATAGTGTCGACCCCACTTTTCTACCCGCGAAAAACCATACAACCTCGTTTTTCATGTCTGAACATGAGTCACTACCGAGCTGTTAATTGTTTCGCCTCAGTACTGCAAAACCGACGAATTTCAGCCTAAAAGAGGTTGGCACGAGGTTTGAAGGTAAGACGACCGGGTCAGTAGCTTCGGGAGGGCTATGAGATGAGAAGAATCAAACAAACAATTATCACGACACTCTTGTTGGTGATCGCATCTGTCGGAATGGTTGACAGCGCGAAAGCCCAATACCGCGGTAACAACTCGCAGATTCGAGACATTGTTCGTCGCATCCAGACTGATACGAACAACTTAAGAAGTGCCGCACAGTCGGCCGCAAATCGCGGAAACTATCGCGCTAATGAACTAAATCAACTGATCGCGAATCTAGACGTTGCTACTCAACAACTTAGTAGAAGCTTATTTGGTCGACGCGATACCACCGCAAATGCACGACTAGTGCTTGATCGTGCAGCGGAGATTGACACCTTCTTCGGTAACGCTCGAACAGGTGCTGGTATGCAGCGCTATTGGCAACCTTTGCGTAGCGATTTTGATCAATTGGCCACGGCTTATAACTTAAATTGGCAGACTAGCTCATCTGGGTATCCCGGTGGATATCCCGGCTCAAACAACTCCTCTTTAAACGATATCCAACTTCGCCAGCTGGTCCAACGCATCGATAGCAGGACCACCTCGTTCAGTCGTTCTTTGCGACAGGACTTGAATCGTCGCGACGTGAATGATCGTTATTCGAGCGACCGCGTGTTGCAAGAGCTTAGCTCCTTCGAAACATCGCTAACCCAAGTTCGTAATCGGGTGAACTCTCGTCAAATTAGTTCGAGTGATGTAAGCCGACTACTGCAAAGTGCCGGTTTCCTTAATAGCTACGTTTCGGACCGCCAGCTGTCGTATCAAACCGAAAACAGTTGGACGCAGCTGCGACCGGAATTAGACACCCTGGCCGGGGCGTTCAATGTTGCGACCAATTGGTCGACGGACCCCGGCGGCGGTGGTTATCCATCATCAGGAGACTTGACTGGTACGTTTCGTATTGCCAGCGCGCAAAGTGATGATGCGCGCCGAGCTGTTGACGATGCAACAAGGAATCTTTCACTTGCAGAGCGTCAACGAATCTACGATGCATTGCTCCGCAGGTTAGACCCGCCACAAATGCTGGCAATTGATCGTCGAGGAAGTTCTGTGACCATCGCGTCCACACGTGCGCCTCAGATTACGTTTGTGGCGGACGGACGGGAGCAAGTAGAAACCACTCAGAGTGGCAGAACCATAAGAGTTAGGGCTCAGCTATCGGGTGATACCTTGACCATTTCAAGAACAGGAGACCGTGCAGACGACTTCACGGTGACATTCGACCTAACTGATGGTGGACGCCGATTGCTGGTAACGCGAAGTCTATACAGTGACAGGTTCAATCAACCGGTTACTATTCGCAGCTATTACGACCGTACTTCGGACGTTGCCCAGTTGAATATCTACGATACTAATCGAGAGTATCCGAGTGGTGGAAATAGCGGCGAGGTCGCGGGTTCATTTGTTGTTCCAAATGGAACTCAGCTAATAGGGGTCCTAAACACTGACTTGAACTCAGCGAATATCAGTGAGGGGCAACGCTTTACAATGACAGTACGTACTACCGGTCCGTACGAAGCTGCCTCTATTGAAGGCTATGTTTCGAATCTTAACCGTGGTGGTCGAATAACCGGCCGCTCGGAGATGACTCTGAATTTTGACACTATTCGGTTGCGTGATGGCAGTAGCTATCGCTTTGCCGGAATACTCGAGAACGTTCGCACACCAAATGGCGACGTAGTAAACATCGACAATGAGGGTGCTGTGCGTGAAAGCGATCAGACGAACAAGACGGTCACCAGGACCGCCATCGGTACGGCTGTAGGCGCAATCATTGGTGCAATTGCCGGCGGCGGCAAAGGCGCAGCGATTGGTGCTGTGGTTGGAGCCGGAGCTGGAGCTGGTTCTGTGTACGTTCAGGGCCCTAACGATATCGATTTAGACGCGGGAAGCGAGTTGACGGTCAGAGCAACCGGACCGCGAGGCTAAATCCGAATCACAATCGTAACGACGAAAGCGGGCAGCGTGAAAGCGTCTGCCCGCTGATTTTTTGGAGTTGCTTTTGAGACTCCTATGCTAAATTGACGGTCATGGACCGCCCCCGGATTTTTTTACTTATTCTGCTGATGAGCGCTTTCCTTGGCGCCTCATGTTCCAATTCATTGTTCAAGGTCAAACCGGCGACTGAGCTTCCACCTTTACCGGGAAATTCGCGGACCACTGAAGCTGGTTCGGTAGCCTTTGTTGTCGCGCCGTTGCTTAGTGACGAAGAGACTCAGGAGTTGTTTGAAGTCAATCTAGCGGTTGCGGGTGTTTTACCTGTAAGAATGCAGATGAATTTTCAGAGTGGCGCTCCTATCGAGTTGAAGCGTGCTCGCTTCAAAGTGGTAGACAGCCAGAGTCGAGAATGGAAGCTGTTATCGCCGAAGCAGGCAGTATCGAGAATAATGAAAGCGAACGGGATGACTCTTTACAATCCGCACGCAAAAAAACAGTTTGAGAGCGACCTCACTGCATATGGCCTCGATATAAAGACGGTGCTTGATTCATCCCAACCCAAGCGAAGTGGCTTTCTATTCTTTCAAACACCGGACAAACGAGCGGTTGATAGCTCCCAAAAGCTAACGCTTGCCATTGAACGCCTTCCACAACCAGTAACGATCGCATTGAACTAGTGGTCGCCCTTAGTTACTATTCCCAAAAGCAATGATTAGACCGTTTCGTGGTGTTCACCCTCAAATTCACCCCACTGCATATGTGGACGCAAGCGCTCAGGTTATTGGTGACGTTCACCTTGGCGAAGAGGCGTCGATTTGGTGCAATTGCACCATTCGCGGCGACATCTATTACATCAGAATTGGGGATCGCGCCAACATACAAGACAATTCCGTCATTCACGTTCGGAATGGAACTCACCCAACGATTCTTGAGCAAGAGGTAACAATTGGGCACAGCGTGACGTTGCACGGGTGTTATGTTGAGCGCGGATGTTTGATCGGTATCGGGTCAATTCTGCTAGATGATGTCCGTGTTGGTGCCGATTCATTGGTTGCCGCCGGCTCCTTGTTAAGTCCTGGTACTGTAATACCACCAAGGTCGCTGGTGATGGGCTTTCCAGCGAAGGTCAAGCGCGAACTAACCGATGAAGAAGTAATTGGGCTGGAAGTATTTTGGAAAAACTACGTGCAGTATACGCACGAATATCTCGAGGAAACGATAAACGACAAGTGACAAAACGAATCGAATACCTATTGAGTGGTTTTTCACTCTTCAAGTAATGCCATCAAATCGAACCCAACCCGCGCGTGGAATGCGCGACTTTTTGCCAGACGATGTTCGCAAGCGCGAATTCGTCATCGATGTGATCAAAGAAGTGTACGAACGTTACGGCTTTGAACCACTCGAAACTCCGGCGGCTGAGAACATCGAAACGCTAATGGGTAAGTATGGCGAAGAGGGCAATCAGCTTATTTTTAAGATACTGAAGCGTGGCGTTCATCAAGGCACTGGTGAGGCTGACCTGGCCTTGCGTTATGACCTGACGGTTCCATTGGCCCGGGTTGTTGCCGAGTATCGCGATAAGTTACCGAAGTTTTTTAAGCGTTATCAGATACAGCCTGTTTGGCGCGCCGACAGACCAGCGCGCGGACGTTTTCGAGAGTTCTATCAATGTGACGTTGATGTGCTGGGTTCGCGCTCGATGGTTGTTGAAGCTGAGATATGTTCCGCAGCAAATGACGTTCTTACTAAGCTTGGCTTCAATGATTTCACGATCCGACTTAATCACCGAAAGGTATTAACAGGCATCCTCGGTGTTGCGGGAGTGGCTTTGGACCAACACGACGGTGCGTTAATCGCGCTGGACAAGTTAGACAAGATTGGCAGGGAAGGGGTTGAAAAAGAACTAGGTGAGCGTGGCATTGCCGCCACCGCAAGCCGTCGACTACTCGAATTCTTCACCGAACTATCCACTCTCGAGCACGCGGCTGATATTGTTGCCGGTGAAGATATGGACCAGAGCCAACTAGGTTTAAA
>JBKPQV010000545.1:0-6233 GCA_046734235.1 Acidobacteriota bacterium | reverse complement strand
TCATTCGTGGGCGCGCGCAGGGAATTTTTGTGGCGGCCGAAATGGCGCTCGCCCTGGTGTTACTTATTGGTGCGGGATTGCTATTGAGAAGTCTGAATGTTCTTTGGAAAGTCGACCCGGGATTTCGCCCAGACAACTTGATGACATTTGGAGTCAACTTTGCTCCGGAGATGAGAAACGCGTCTGCTGAAAAGTCTCGAGTAACGGTGCGTGAATTGAGCGAGAGATTGGCAACCACTCCGGGTGTAAAAGCAGCTTCGTTAACGTTTGGAGCAGCACCCTTAATCAGTGAGGATGATCAATTTTTCTGGGTTGATGGTCAGCCAAAGCCAGCCAGTCACGATGACATGTACATGGGTCTCTTCTATGTCGTAGAGCCAGGCTACCTCGATGCCATGGGACTCAAGCTGCTGAGAGGTCGATTCTTCAATGACTACGATACGGAAAAGTCGGCGCGCGTCATGGTGGTTGATGAGATGTTGGCCCGCGAGCGTTTTGGAAACGAAGATCCGATCGGCAAGAGAATCAACCTGGAAGATAACCAGGGTCCTTACGAGATCGTCGGTGTCGTCGGACACGTAAAACAATGGGGGCTTGATACAGATCAAAATCAAAGTTTACAGGCTCAATTCTACCTGCCTTTCAGAGCGTTACCAGATAATCAAATTGCAGGTACTGGCGGCGTTGGGGTCGTCGTTCGTGCCGACGAATCCGGAACCGGCCCAGCATTCTTTGGTTCTCTACGTAGCGCCATTCAGAGCCACAGCAATCAGAACGTAATCGCTAACGCGCAGACGATGAATGAGGTCATTACTGAATCGCTGGCGGAACGCCGATTCTCGATGATCATTCTCGGATCGTTTGCAGCAGCGGCATTGCTACTCGCGAGTATGGGGATCTATGGCGTCATTTCTTACCTGGTTGGGCAACGAACTCACGAAATGGGTATCAGGTTGGCCCTCGGTGCGAAACGGACTGACATCCTGCGTCTGGTTCTGAGTGATGGAATGAAAATGACATTGGTTGGCGTAGGTGTTGGCTTACTGGCCGCATTCGGACTTACGCGATTAATGACAAAGATGCTGTTTGGCGTGAGCGCGACTGATCCAGCGACTTTCGTTTTAATTTCATTGTTGTTGATTTTCGTAGCGTTGTTGGCGTGTTACATGCCGGCAAGACGCGCAACGAAGGTTGATCCTTTGGTTGCGTTGAGGAACGAATAATTATTTCAGATTGAAGATTGCAGATTTCAGATTGGTTCGCGGGGGCAGAGAATCACGAAGTGCTTAATAGGTCCTATAGGTCCTATTAAAAAGAAATCTGAAATCTGAAATGACGAAGGCTATGAAAAACTTAATCAAAGACATCCGTTACAGCGTTCGCATTCTCATGAAGAACCCGGGGTTCACGGTTGTTGCTGTCCTGACTCTTGGATTGGGCATCGGTGTCAACACCGCGATTCTCAGCACTATTAATGGCTTCATCCTTCGGCCCATCAACGTGCCGCGAGCAAGCGAAATTGTGATGCCGTTTTGGGGTAGCAAGGCGGAAGCTGAAGTGTGGGGAAATTTCTCTTATGCAAATTATGTCGACTTGCGTGATCAGAATAAAACTTTTGCTGGACTACTCGCCTGGAACATGGCGCAAGCTGGAATCAGTGAAACTGCCAGCCGTGATTCCGTAGGTGGTCGTCCTGCTGAACTGGCCTGGGGAGAAACTGTCAGCGCAAACTATTTTTCAGTACTCGAACTCACCCCTTCTTTGGGTCGTGGTTTTTTGCCGGAAGACGATCGTTCCCAAAGCTCCACTCCAGTTGTGGTATTGGGCTACAAGTTTTGGCAGCGTCGCTTCAACTCAGATCCATCAGTCGTTGGCAGGACCATATATATGAACGGTGCTCCATTCACCGTGATTGGTGTTGGGCCTAAGAATTATGAAGGAGTCAAGTTTGCCATCCGCCAGGATTTCTGGGTCCCCTTGATGCAACAGGCGAAATTCTTTGGTGGTGATCCAGGATGGGAGAAGGAACGCAATTGGGCCAACCTTCTGGTCTTAGGAAGATTGAAGCCTGGCGTAACGATTAAGCAGGCTGAAGCTGATCTAAATATCGTCGCTGAGAACCTCGCGCGTCTTTATCCAGACAAGGCCAAAGATACAAAGATTCAAGTAGTCCCGGAACAAGATGGCCGGTTTGATTCGATCGCAAAATACTTCCGTTACGCCGCTTTGATCGCGCTTTGCATTTCTGGTCTGGTTCTGTTGGTTGCTTGTGCAAACGTAGCGAATCTCATGCTTGCACGCGCTACAGCGCGCACTAAGGAGATCGGCATTCGGCTGGCCATTGGTGCTGGTAGGCTGCACATCGTGCGCCAACTGTTAGCCGAGAGCGTAATTCTCGCTCTACTCGGGGGATTGGTCGGATGGGGATTAGCTTACTGGGGAACGAGTTTGGTTCAACAGTCCATCCCTCCATTGCCCTATCCAATCAACCTGGATGTGAGTCCTGATCTCTCTGTTCTCAAATGGATGTTTTTAGTCTCTTTGTTGACAGGCTTCGTTTTTGGGTTAGTACCGGCTCTGATTTCTTCACGCCTCGATCTGGTTTCAGTTTTGAAGAGTGAGGTGCGGTTATCTGTCGGACGTAGCACTGCTCGTCGTATCAACCTCCGAGCCGCATTGGTGGTGTCCCAACTTGCAATTTCAATTGTGGTCCTGGTTTGTGCCGGACTATTCCTGAGGAGTCTCAACAAAGCTGTGAGAACTGATCCAGGATTCAATGTCGAGAATCTGGTGACGATGCGACTTGATCCCGGTGGTCTTGGTTACGACACGGAAAGTGGTAAACGCTTTTACAGTGAACTATTGCATCGGCTTGAAGAGCAGCCAGGTGTGCGTTCAGCGTCCCTCGCTACCTACATGTTGCTTGGGGACAGCAATTCGGGAATTCAAATTATTAAGGAGGGCGATCCCGACCCGTTACCGAATCAGGGAACAATTGTCGACCGCAGTCTGGTTGCACCACATTACCTGGATACGCTTGGAATAAAGCTTGTGCATGGCCGCGATTTTACCGAGAAGGACGATGCAAAGGCGCCTCAAGTCGCAATCGTGAATCAGGAGTTTGCACGCCGTTTCTACGGAAGTGAAGCCAATGCTTTAGGCAAACGGTTGCACTTCTGGTCGAGTGGTTCTCCGCTGGTCGAGATCGTCGGGATCACAAAGGACGGGTTTTATCGGAGCCTTTATGAAGATCGACGCCCCTACATGTTTATCCCTGAATACCAAATGTACGAGTCGGGAATGACGTTGCTGGTGAAGGCAAAGTCTGCTTCGGATGTGAGAACTGTTGCTGAAGCTACACGGCGTGAAATTGCCCAACTGGATCCTCGTCTACCCGTAGTGGGAATGCTTTTGGGTGAACAGAACCTGACGTATGCATACTGGGGGCCGCGACTCTCAGCCGGTATTGGCTCGGCATTCGGGTTGTTGGCGTTGCTGCTTACAACGATGGGTCTCTACAGCGTGATGACTTACGCAGTGTCGCAGCGGACTCGTGAGATTGGAATTCGCATGGCGCTGGGAGCTCAACTCCGCGATGTGATTAAGCTGGTAATCCGCCAGGGAATTGGGTTGGTGATCATTGGGATTGTAATCGGACTGAGCGGGGCATTTCTGGTTACGAGAGTGCTGTCGAGTTTCTTGCTGAATGTTGGGACGACCGACCCGCTAACGTTTGTTGCTGTTTCAGGTTTGCTCTTGCTCGTGGCGCTGTTGGCTTGTTATCTGCCGGCGCGCCGCGCGGCGAAAGTCGATCCGTTGATAGCGCTTAAGTATGAATAGGAAAGACGTACTTTGTGCTTTGTGCTTTGAACTTGGTTTTGGGAAGTTGGTCTTCGGGTTAGCAAGAGCACAAAGAACAAAGCACAAAGAACAAAGATCGAAAGACTAAAAGTTATGACCACACTGCTCCAAGATCTTCGCTTCGGAATTCGCACCTTAATCAAGAGACCAGGCTTCATTGCCATTGCCGTTATGACCCTTGCGCTCGGCATAGGTGGCAGCACAGCCATCTTTACTGTTGTTAATGCCGCGTTGGTAAAAGGGCTTCCTTATCGGTCATCGAACGAGCTCTATCATCTATGGGAGCGAACGCCACAAAAAGAATTTAACAAGCGAGAGTTTTCCTATCCTGATTATCAGGATTATCAGCAGAACTCAGTCTTCACAGGTCTCGCGGCTTATACCGGTGGCGGTGCGATTCTTAGTGGTAACGGTGAACCAGAAAGTATCCCCGCGGTTCGGGTTAACGCAAGCTTCTTTTCAGTGCTTGGCGTTGATCCAATTCTCGGAAGAACGTTTCAGGAGGGCGAAGACAAACAAGGTGGTCCAAAGGTTGTGATTCTCACCTACGGATTATGGCAGCGCCGTTTTGGTGGAGACAGCGGAATTGTAGGCCGGACGATAACTATAAATGGCGAAAGCAACACAGTAATAGGCGTCTTGCCTGCCAGTTTTCAGTTCGCTCTGCGTCCCGGAGACCTGTTCCTTCCATATCAACCGACTCAAGGCCAACTAACCAGACGCTTCATGCACGGCACGAACTTGATTGGTCGCCTGAAGCCAGGCGTCTCTGCCGCGCAAGCGCAATCGGAAATGACTGTGATATCTGGTCGCATCGAACAGCAATTCAAGGAGTCGCATGCGGGAACCATCGCGTCCGTAGTTCCACTCCAGGAAGAAGTTGTTGGCAGCGTCAGACCAATATTGTTGATTCTTTTGGCAGCAGTTGGTTTTGTGCTTTTGATTGCCTGCGCAAATGTCGCCAGCTTGTTGCTCACGAGATCGTTGGCACGGCAGAAAGAAGTTGCGATTCGATCAGCGCTCGGTGCCAGTCGTTGGCGCGTTATCCGCCAACTATTAACTGAGTCAGTTGTACTTTCACTAGTCGGTGGTGCAGCAGGTTTGCTTATTGCTTACTGGGGAACTCCGGCACTGGTGGCGGTTTTACCGCAGAGCCAGCTAAATGCTATGCCGTTCCTCAAATCGTTGCGACTCGACTCCAGTATTCTCGCGTTTTCATTTGGGCTTTCTCTCATTACCGGGCTCGTCTTTGGACTTGCGCCGGCGTTGCAGTCGTCTCGACTGGATCTGAATGAAGTGCTCAAGGAAGGCGGACGAAACATGTCGGCGGGTGCCGGACATCGTCTGCGTAGCGCACTGGTAGTTACTGAAATTGCATTAGCCGTTGTCCTGCTGATAGGCGCCGGACTGATGATGAAGAGTTTGTATCGCTTGCTCGAAACGAATGTCGGTTTTAATACTGACAACGTTCTCACGATGACCGTGATTCTGCCGGCGACCAAATACACACAAAATGATCAGAACATCAACTTCAATGATCAGATTAGGGAACGCATCGAGGGCCTGCCAGGTGTCAGCGGCGCCGCAACTGTAAACATCCTGCCTTTGAACGGTGGCAACACAACTCGCTTCAATGTCGAAGGGGATCCAATTCCACCTCCAGGTCAGGAAACGGAAGCCAATATTCGCACTGTGAGTGATAACTATTTTCAGACACTCGGTATTCCGTTATTGGCCGGACGTAATTTTGAGGTGAGCGATAAGCCTAATGGTCCGGGTGTGGTGATCATAGGCAAGACAATCGCTGATCGGATGTTTGCAGGACGAAATCCTATTGGGAGGAAACTCAAATACACCTCCTTCGATGGTCCGGGAGACGAAGTCATTGGTGTAGTTGGTGATGTGAAGATTACAGGTCTGGACCAGGCGATCAGGCCCGTTCTCTATTATCCATTCCGGCAGAGTCCGTCTGTATTTTCGAACCTCGTGGTACGAAGCAATAGCGATACCACTGCGTTGACTGCGGCAGTTCGCAATGAAATCCGCACGCTCGAACCCGAAGCGGCAATTCTAAACGTGAACACCATGAATGAAATGATCGCGCAAACGCCAGCCTCCTTCATGCGCAGATTTCCGGCGTTAGTGATCAGTATTTTTGCAGGCGTCGCGTTACTGCTCGCTTCGATTGGAATTTATGGCGTCGTTTCGTACTCCGTCAGTCAACAAACGCATTTCATCGGCGTGCGTATGGCACTGGGGGCTTCACCTATCGTTATTCTCAAGATGGTTATGAAACAGGGAATTTTCCTTGCACTACTCGGTGTCGGAATTGGAGTAGGGGCTTCCTTAGGAGCGATGAGGTTACTTAAGGA
>JBKPQV010000544.1:0-3612 GCA_046734235.1 Acidobacteriota bacterium | reverse complement strand
AAGCACCGTGCTTACTGAATTTTTCTCACTCAGTGTTGAGATATTGTCTTCCAAGAAGTGGATCAGCGACTCGATCTCCATCGCTAAGATTTTGTCAGCAAGGGTCTTGTTGAATAATTTGAGGCTGTCCGTTCCCATACTTCAGACTTTAAATTGAGTATAACGCTGGTGCGCTTGAGCGGCTCGCCCACGCAAACTATAAATAGAGGCAACTCAACGGCAAACCCGCTCCAAGCGCTTCGGGGGGCTACTTGCAGGGCACATTGTCTGACTTCGCTCGATACGTCTTTGCGCCAGATTGCTTGAGCAACTGTCGTATCTCCTCTCTCCTTTTATCTCTCGACCGCTGTCCGTCTAAAGCCTCCAGAAGCGAAACGCAGACATTTCCTTCCCACAGCCTCGGCCTATTCGGGTCGGCACCCGCCTTAAGCAACAGCCTGATTACTTCCACGTCGGGTTCGCCCATACTGACAGCAGTCTCTAACGGGGTTGTGCCAATCTCATTCTCCCAGTTCACGTCCGCGCCTCTTTCCAGAAGGACTCTTAACATCTCGATGTCGCGCTCCTTCACTGCTGCGTCCAACGGCGACTCGGCGAACCAACGCGGCGGGTTCACTTTCGCCCCTGCGGCAATCAGTATGTCCATCAACTCTATCCGATTCTTATTCGTGCGGTTCATTGCCACCGTCAGAACCGAAAAGAATCCACCATGCACAATGCCACCCGCCGCGTTCGGGTCTGCTCCGGCTTCAAGCAGGTCTTTAACGACTTCGAGGTGGCCCGCACCTGCGGCAACGATTAGGGCCGTGATGCCGAGCGCCCCCTGCTGGTTAACGTCCGCCCCCGCCTTCAGCAGATCGCGTACTTCATCCAGCCTGCCGCCAGCGGATGCGCTCATCAACGGCGTCAGGAACTCATCGGGAGTTCGCTCAGGTGTTGGTTTCTGCATTGCTCCCGCACCTTGTGGTTGGCCGTGGGCGCTGAAGCAAAGCATGAAAGTGGTTAAAAAGAAAAAGAGGACAGTTCTCATTTTTAATTCGGATACTGGACGCCGAACGTGGCGACGATTTGTGAGTCAGTGTTCTCAAACAAAATGTTGGTGGCTACTAGCTCACCACTCTCAGCAGCCAGATGGGATCAAAGAATTGATAGTCTTCAGCTGACTACACGCCCATACGTAAAACCCATTTAGCCAACCTTGTATCAAACGCCCGTCCCACTGAGTTTGATTTTAACTTTACGGCTCGGTTGTAAGCAGCCAACAGCTTTCTGGGATCGCGCAAGACTTTCATAACGGCTTGCAACCCGGCCGCCTTGTCTATTGCGGCAAGCATAATGGCGCCGACAGTGTGCCAACCGGAGCCTAAGAAAGCGGTGGTAGCCTTTTCATAGGCTTCGTCGTCAAGACCATGCTCTAGTAGAGAATGCAAGACCTGCTGGCTAAGTCGTAGTAATTCATCTCCTTTCTTAAAATTCTCTGTAAATTGAGGGTCACGACGCATCATCTCAAGGCTGCGGTGTCCGTTAATCAGGTAAGAGGCAGAACCTTCCATAACTATTCCCGTAAGGAAGCTGAATGCATGTCGCTCTTGGTCATTCAAACGCAGACGGCGGCGCGTTCGATTCAGAACTTGCGATAAACCGATGTGGTGTATTTCGTGAGCAAAGTATTCGCCAATTTGTCCAGGAGTGGGGTACTGTAACGTCCCGTTCGCAGCTCGGTAGCTTGTGGCGAGAACGTCGAAATATATCTCGTCACCTTCCAGTGCGGCTGCTCCCGCGCGCCCGCCCATCACCACATAAAGGTGCGGCGATAACTCTACTGATTCAGGTAAAAATCGAACTGCTAAAGCAATAGAGTTACGCGATAGGTCTAGCGACTTGATTTCTCCAATTCTTTCGGCAAGAAGATTCGTATTTGATTTTCCCCAGCGCAGAGAAGGCCATACATCCTTACGCATCCCTTCGACGCCTCGCCGCGCCTTCTCACTTGCGTCAACAGGTAGAATCCCCGGCAGTTCATCTTGGTTCAAGGCTAATAGAAGCGCTCTATACTGCTCTCTCGTTATAGCTCTGGAAATATTTTGTTGGCTGATAATCAAAAAAGTCCCATGAGCGTTAAGTACAGACTCGATCATCTGGGGCTTAATATTGCCATCACCTGAAGATCGTAAAAGACTCAGCACCATGTCTGCTTGTCTAACGTCGATCTGCTGCTTCGCTGAGACACCTTGGCTAGTCTCTTCCATTACTCTGCTGCTGTGCGATCCGAATGGGCACCACACCATCAAAAACAATGCAATCGCAGCTAAGATAGACTTTTTTCTTTTCAATACTCCAAAGCCATAACAGACGCGATCGTGAATAGCGTGTGGGCTAGTTTCGTGCCATGAACATCCATCGATGTCCTTCTTGATCCTCAACTCGATATCGTCGCGCTGGCGGCCCATCCTCGGGTTCAGACAAGATAACGGCTCCTGCAGCCTTAGCCCGAGCATAGTGCTCATCGACGTCCTCAACATAGACGAGAACACCATCAATGATCCATGGCGGAGCAGACTACGAGGCTGCAATCTCGCAGTTGCCACGATGTCGCTTGGGGCCTTCATAGTCCGCCGACGGACTGGCCAACATGATTACTCCATCCCCGATCGACATTTCTCCGTGAGAAAGCCTCCCATCGGAAGACGTGAAGCGAGCTGTCTCCGTGAATCCAAACACTTCCCCCAGCCATTCCAGGGCGGCAATGCCGTCCTCATAGGTCAAAAACGGAACCACGTCTGGCATCTTGTTCTCCTTTCGCCGCAGCGTGATTGCGCGTCCGCTTGAGCGAATAGTTCGGCGGCGGTTTTCTCAAGAATCACTCCGCTGTCATTACTTTCTGAGCAAGAATGTTGCCAAGATAATCATGAATAATGCTGTTCCGCCGTGAATCATTAAAGCAGCTAAGTTGCTCGTTCCCACACTTGCATAAACATTAAGAGCATCGCCAATCGGAATTAGGGAAGCGACGAAAATGAAAGCGGCAAGTACACGCCGACTGACTTTTAACCATAAAAAGACAACCAGGAATAAACCGGAAACGATGTCGCGCGTTCCTTTAGCCCACAAATATGCGAAGGTTTGATTTTCTGAGACAGGCACACCGAAGCCAGTTGCTCCGACAAGCGGCGCAACGATGAACCGAACACCAATAAAGATGATTCCGGCAGCAATCAGCGCAACCAGCCAGAAAAGAACGGTGTTCGCTTTCAAGTAGTCATCTCGTGTCATAGGTTTTCCATAAACGATAGGTTAAAGGTAGCCATCGAACGTTGCGCTTGAGCGGCTCGCCCAAGCGGTTCGAATAAAGGCCGCTTACAGATGAGTCCGCTCAAAGCGCGTGTTAGATTGCGCCGTAATCAAAAAGAGTTATGTGATTAATGTTAGCTCGCAACTCTGCACCACCCATTTACCATTTTGATGCACAACCCTACAAACTGAACTTGATTGACCCCAGCCCCAGGCATACGTCCCAACTCCAACCCTCACTTCAGCGTCACTGGTCCATTCGACTCGGTGCACATTTAGAATTATCCCAAGCTCACCTGTCTGCTTGTCCGTGACTCCATC
>JBKPQV010000543.1:0-9661 GCA_046734235.1 Acidobacteriota bacterium | reverse complement strand
CGCGAACTCTCCAAGTAATGCAATGTACTTCACCACTCCGCTCCTCTTCCCCGCTCCGGATTGTGTTGCGAGCTGCCGGACGCAACGACACAATTGCAGAGGCCAGCTAACAAAAATCTGCCTTCAAACGGGTTAACTCTCCGAGTAACCGGGTTTCTTTGACTGCATTTTCTTTGTTCAAAAGTTTGGCGACGCCAACGATTGCAAAATTCAACGTCTCGATTTCGGTTGCCCGCCTATTTCTAATATCCTGTAAGGTGGAAATAAATTGTCCGTCCGAAGATTTACTGATTAGAAGGAGGCTCTCGACAACTTCATTTACATTAAGAGAAATTCCTTTTTCTTGAGCGATTCCAACGCATTCCTCGATTACTCTTTTGGCAATTTCAAGAACTTGTTCGTTGCGATGAAATATTCCATTATCAATTTCCAGCAACGGGCAGATTGAATTGAAGACGCTGTTTATAATCGTCTTTTTCCAGATTAAGGTTTGAATATCAGTTTCCACTTGGAATCGAAAGTGCGGGTTGTCTAGCTGTTCGACGATTTTTCCCAAATTAGAATTGTCGCCTTTTATGGTTCCGATTGGAGAAGCCGAAACGGGCTTAAATCTAAGTATGTTTGGATCGATGATTTGGCTCGACGCAAAAATTACACAACGATAAATCTCGGAATAGTTGCAGTGAACGAAGGTTTGCTCAACTCCCAGACCGTTCTGCAAGATTACAATCGGCGAGTTTTTGGCTTTGCCTCTTAAGGCTTGCGATAAGTTTTCGTTTCCGTATGATTTGTTGGCTAGGACGATAACGCCGTCGAGTTCGGCAAAATTACTCAAAGTGCTGATTTCAATTTCCGCTTCGAGTTCCGATTGGTCATTTAAGGCAACCCGAATTTTTTCCGTGTAATTTGATTTATCATCAATGCTTCCGCGAAGAAGAACGACATTTCTGCCGCTCAATTTGAGGAAAACAGCCAATGCTTTTCCAATCGCCCCGGAGCCGATAATAAATATATTTTCAATTCGCACTTTCAAACCACTTATCCAGGTTTATTGTTAGCCTGCCCTCAAAAACAATTACAGCTTGGCTTAGAATCTGCAGATAGCCATCCTTCAATTCCACCTCCATAGAACCTGTTCGCTTTGAAGCTTGAAAAGACCTCATTCTTGTTTTCCCCAGTCTCGACGCCCAATACTTTCCGAGAAACGTGTGAGTACCGCCAGTCACGGGATCTTCATTGCTACCGCTCCACGGCCAGAAGTATCGCGAATGAAAATCGTAGCTATCCTCATGAGAGGGTGCCGTAACCAATACACCATTGATGGAATTGTGTGACCGGTACAGTGCTGCAAAATCGGGATCTAAGCCAGCCAATTCCTTGGAGTCCGCGATTTCCAGCAAGAGGATTTTAGTCTCCTCATTGTAGACCGAATTCTTAATGGCCTTGATTCCTAGAGCCGTCAAAAGCGCAGGCGGCGCATCGGCGGGTCGCGTCTCGTAAATAGGAAATTCCATCACTATTTCGCCGTTCAATTCTTTGGCGGAAAGATCCAGGTTCTGGATATTTATGAAGTGCGCTTCGTTCAGTTTATGGATTGAGAAAACCACTTTGGCAGACGCCAAGGTCGCGTGACCGCATAATGGAATTTCCATCTTGGGTGAAAAATATCGAATTGCAAAAACGCCGAGGGATTCCGAGGGGAGCAGAAAGGCCGTTTCAGAAAGGTTCAGTTCCTGCGCGATGTGCAACATGCTTTCATCACTTAACGGCGAACCAATGAGACAAACACCCGCTGGGTTTCCTTTGAAAGGTGCATCCGTAAAAGAATCGACGATGAATGTTCTTATGCTTTGATGGTCCATCTTGTTTTTTCGTTTTGCCTAATCAAACTCACCTGAATACATATATGTTTTCTGGCTAAAAACCTCCGGCCGCACTACGATGTGCGACACAAGTTGAGTGGTCACATCACCGGACGAACGCCATGCGCTTGTGCTGATAGTCGAAGACGACGACAAAAGGCCTCATTAAAGGCCGCCCAATAACCCCCGACCTACCTTCCATCTCGAATCCTTCGCCACCCAATCTGAATTCAGCAGCAGCGTTATCGAAACGATAGCCGTCGAGCTCAAGCCACTGGAGGTTGCCCGCTAGAACTTTATATGTGCCGCCTGAGCCCTGATTGGTTTGCTCTACTACTTTTCGCCCATCGAGAAGATGGCGGTCTTTTGTATAGCGGCTGTTGAAGATGATTGTGCCGGAGCTACCGGTGTCGACGATGAAAAGTCCTTCGCGATTTCCTTCGAATCGGATATGGATAGCAGGAACATGCATCACATAGCTGAACGTCTTCCACTCGCCCCTCTGTAACTTGTACGTGACCGGATCATACAAAGCTATGCGGCCCCCGCCGTGAATGAATTCAGCCACCACGCGGGCAAAGAAAGGATATCCTAAAAGGCCGGCGCGCTTTTCGCCCGGCGGCGCATTTCTGCTTGAGAGATCTTCGGCATAGTAAAATGGATTTCTTATCGTCACGCGCCCAAGCTGAAATGTCTTGCCCCGCCGGATGGTCGTTGTTCGCGGGTTACCGTCGGCACCCCTCACTGTTCTCGTGCCGACTACCGGCATCCCAAGCTTGTCCGCGAGCTTCGTATCGATCTGGTTGACTCCGAAACCGGTGTCGAAGTGGAACCAGCCGAGATCCTGACTATCTACCAGCGGCCGTACGTAGAAGTGCCCATCATCGACACCCTTAGCCACCTTCAATTCGGCAGGAAGACTGTTATCAAAAGTCGTGTCGTCCGGGAGCGGGATTCTGGCGAAAGGATCGTCAATCGTGACTTCAATCTTTGCGACGCTTTCCACCTCGTAAACGGAACTGCTGGCCGGTTCTTTAGCAGCAATTCGATATGGGTAAAGAAAGCCAAGGGTCGTCTTTCGGTAGTCGGCAAAATCATAGGTATAGCGATCGCCGCCGTCTTCGATTAGGAGAGTCTCGGGGAGCCACTTGGTTCGGTTCACCCAAAGCCTCGCGCTGATAATAGGCCCAACCAACTCTTCCTTAAACGTGATCGATAGTGCGGCGCGCTCGCGGTTCGATTCCTCCGGCAGCATAGTTATCAACAGCGGCGCGGCTTCATCGAGCCACCAGCCGGTCCTCAGCCACAGCGGCAGGAGCAGCCTTTCACGCATGCGCTGTCCGGCGGGCGGAAGCGGCTCCCCGGTCGTTTGATTGATTTGCCAGAGATCCTGGCCGTCGAAGACGAACGGATCGCGGTTGGATGACATAGACTCGCGCCGTGCCCTTCCCGTCTGGTCGAATGAATATACAAAACGCTTGGAAGTGTCGGCTTCTATTACCGTGAATCCGCGACTCAACTTTTGAACAGCTTCATACCTGATCGACTTACGGACATTGCCGATCAAGCTAGCAACCGTCTGGTTCTCAGTGTCTTGCAAGCCGGGGATAGCCGGGCCGGCCGCCTCTTCCGATCGTGAGTAACAGGAAAAAAGCAGAAGGAGTAGAAGACCAGGGGTCACCTTAAGTCCGGTTATCATACTTTTGCTCCCATTATGCATTTCTTCTGGATCCGAATGATCCTAATCAGAATTGGATTTCTTCGGCTGGCCATTACTCGCACATGTTGAACAGCAGTGTCGCAGGCTATCAGAACGAGTTGAATTGCGGAGATTGATTTGTTGCGAACGGCACTTTTCTAACCGCGAGCTGGCCACAGAGGAAGGTGACCAGTTTGACAAGACCAAATTGGTTAGCAGCTAGCAGGATGTCAGTGAAGCCAACAACAGTTTTCGACGCCGTGGGCTTGCTAAAGCGTCCTCGGTTTCTCCACCAAGTCCTTGAAAGGTCTACTTAAATCTTACGAGCCAGGTCGCCCGTGCGTACGGTTCCACTCTTCACAACGCGCGCATGAATGCCGCGCATACAGAGTTCTCTTCCCACCGGTGAGTTAACAAACTTCATCGCATCAGCACCAAACCGAGCAACAAATTTCATACAGCCGAGGTGCGGTGGTTCAGTCACCTCGAGAATCGCTGAACCGATCGTTATACGCGAACCAGAAGGTAGGTTGGCCTTACCCAAATTCATTTCGACGTACAACTGATCGCCTGCAAGTGGCCAACGTTCTTTTTCCTGGGCGACGAGTGCAACCACGCGCGAATTCATGAGGGTGATTTGAGTCTCGGGATCCGGGTTACCGTCAGCTGTTCTGGAACTACTGCGACGCGCCCAGCTGTCACCAATCATTCCCTCATCTACATCCAGCACAGCGACGTCGAGAACTTTACGACTGTCGATCTTAGGTCGACAGACAATCATGTCCAGTATGGCGTTGTCTTTGGGAGACTGACGAATGTGATCAAGCCCGGCTTCGAGTTGTTCCGGTGTCAGATATTTAATCGCGGATTCGAATAATGGGTTCATAGGTAGAACCATCTCCTTAATCTTCGTCATCACCGCACATCAATTGACTAAGGCGAGTGACCACGACGTCACGTTTGATTGTCAGATCAACCTAAGCCAAGAAACTACTTCGACGATATGGTTTTGTTGCGAACTGGATGTATAGGGCGGCGATCGGGTTTTTGTGTGAGGCTAGCGGCTCTTGCGATTACGCTTGTTTAAACGTGAATCGCGCGACAGTGGAACTTTCTATTATCGTTTGCAGTTTACCACTCTCATAAAATCCAACATTGTCTCCTTTATTAATGGCGAAGATTTGCTCTAGGGCAGATCCCACCCAATTAGAAGATGGCCGCTTGCGAATCTAATGCGAACGCAAGTGGCCATCGGAATTTGATGATGATCTAAACGTACACTACTTTCCTCAGAAGAATTTTACAGCTGGCTCATCCCACCATCTGCGACGATCTCAGTACCCAGGAGAAACGAGGAGTCGGAACTCGCAAGAAAGAGCGCCGTCTTCGCAATTTCTTCCGGTCGCCCAAACCGCTTCATAGGCACCTTCGCTTGAATGTTTCTTAGCGTTTCATCAAGTACATCAGCTTCCAACCCCAGCTTTCCGAAAATTGGAGTTGTAACAGGACCTGGACTGACAACGTTCACTCGGATACCGCGATCTACGAGTTCAGCAGAAAGTGTGCGCGCCAGGGTTATCAACGCCGCCTTACTTGCCGCATAAACACTCGAGTTAGGTAAACCGATATAGGCATTGATGGACGCGTTCAAAATGATTGAAGCATTCTTGTTGAGCAGTGGCAGCGCCTTTTGAATGGTGAAGAAAGCACCTTTAAAGTTGATATCCATTGTCCAATCAAAAAATTCTTCTGTGACGTCCTCGAGAGGTACGAATTTACCGACGCCTGCGTTGACGAAGAGCACATCGATGTTGCCGACCTTTTCCTCTATCTCCTTGAAGAGCTTATCGATCTCAACCAATTTTGATGTATCAGAGCGTACCGCCAGGACCCCATCCCCAAGAACGCTCCTTGCATCGTCCAACGTTTTCGTATCACGACCCGTGATGACCACGCGTGCTCCCTCTTCCTTGAATTCTTTTGCCGTTGCTAATCCGATGCCTGAATTTCCACCGGTAACCAGTGCTACCTTGCCATCCAGTTTTCCCATTTCTTCACCCTTTCTCAGTTCTCTTCCATTCCGACCAGGTTGAATAAGTCCACCATAATGACTCCTGTCGACACTACAAAAACCGCGCCAAACCGATCGATTACAACTGCGACAGGTTTTCAAAATAGATTCAATGGATGGTGACCGCGAAACCGTGACGGCAGTTAGTCACGTGACTGAATACGGTCACATGCGAGAGCATCCGTTTTAAGGTACGCAAGAGCTTGAGAGTTGAAACGGGTAGATCTGCTTTGGAAGCAAAAGCGCCTTTCGTGGCAAGGATTAGATTCGCTGCAAAGGTCCTTATGTCACCGTGTCCGGCGGGCCAACGAAAGGGAGGTCATCATTGCTTGCGATTGGACCAACCCCTTGGTGCAGGTTTTAAAGGAAGAGCACCTACCGATTAACCAGCCTTTGCGAGCCTTCAGAATATCTTGCTCCCTGTACTTCAACGCGTGAGGTAATAGTTTCGATTTCGAAGAAGTCATCCGCGGTTAATTCCACATCAACTGCGCCAAGATTTTCTTCCAGTCTATGCAGCTTTGTTGTTCCCGGAATCGGTACTATCCAGGGTTTCTGGGCGAGCACCCACGCAAGCGCAATTTGTGCTGGCGTCGCTTTCTTTTGCTCAGCGAATTCTCCGATCAAATCAACCAAGGCCTGATTCGCTTTTGCGAGCTTCGGGCGAAAAGCGCGGGACCGTATTGCGAAAATCACTGCTATCGAACTTTGTGTTTTCGTCAATCTTTCCCGTTAGAAATCCTTTGCCGAGTGGGCTGAACGGAACGAAGCCGATTCCTAATTCTTCGAGCGTCGGCAGTATTTCTTCTTCCGGCTCTCGCCACCATAATGAATATTCGCTCTGAAGTGCTGTAACCGTTTGGACGGCGTGGGCGCGCCGAATCACTTCGACCCCAGCTTCAGAAAGTCCGAAGTGCCTGACCTTTCCTTCGCCAATCAGATCTTTGACTGCTCCCGCTACATCCTCAATTGGAACATTCGGGTCAACACGGTGTTGGTAGAACAGATCAATGTAATCCGTTTTGAGGCGCACTAAAGATGCGTCGGCAACTTCTTTAATGTGTTCCGGTCGGCTGTTGAGCGGAGGCGTCGGGTTCTGCGTTCCGTCTGGGTCGATGTTGAAACCGAATTTAGTAGCGATGACGACTCTCTCACGAAACGGAGCAAGTGCTTCGCCGACTAGTTCTTCATTGGTGAACGGTCCGTAAACTTCTGCGGTGTCGAAAAACGTGACTCCGCCTTCGACTGCCGAGCGAATCAGCGAAATCATTTCCTGTTTGTCCTTTGCTGGACCCAACCCGAAACTCATCCCCATACAACCGAGTCCAAGCGCGGAAACCTCAAGCCCAATAACGTTTACCTGTTGCTGCAAAGATAGCGTTCGTGACCGCTGGCACGAGCGTGACTGGACCAACTTCACCCGTTCCGCCAGGGCCTTTCGTGTTGCCGCTGTTTACGACGTGCACTTCGATGGGCGGCGTCTCATCCATTTGCGCAATCTTGTAATCATGAAAGTTGGATTCATTGGTGTGACCGCCTGAAAAAGTGATATTTGATTTGAAGGCTACACCCAGGCCCCACACTGTTCCGCCCTCGATCGAGTTCTTGCAGATCTCTGATCGAATGTTGTAGTGCGGATAGTCTCGCAACACTTACAAGAAGGATGGCCAGCAGCAGTATTGACAACTTCATGATGCCAGTGCCTGAATCAGATTAACGCGCGGCGTTTCTGTCGCTGTTGACCGCTTCTATTGCTCACGATGGAAAGCATTTTCCGAAAGCTAGTAACAATCGTGGCGATCCTTTGATGCGAATTCTTCTGCGCAACAAAGCCCAAACAAGATTTCGTTCCTTCGCCAGAAAGCCCAGCCATGTTTGACTATCCGCCGCGACCAAAATATCGGCTTTACCAACATGACCCTCGGTGACCTCCACTTTCTGATCGCGAATAGTGATGGTTGCGCGACGATCTTCAGCGCCCGTAAAAGTGAAATGGTACGTCGCGGCAAGACCCTTTGATTGGTTTGGTTGAAACGTGAATGGTAGCCCCCTTAAGAACGACGCAACCGAGCGGAGACGATTCAAACTGTTACCCACTCGCTTGGTCCGTTTATTTGGAAAGCGACGCTCTACGTACTCCTCAGCATCGGACTTCGGAACAACGTAGACGGTCTCTTCTTTCTCCTGCAGCGGCTTAACCATGTCCTTCAAGTACTGCGCACGATCTGTGAGAAAAGGCGCGAGGACGTCGTCACCGGCAGGACACACTGCCATGCAGTACGCTGACTTGTATTGGGCGCCGAAGGAAAGGCTTTGCCACATCGAAGCTGATTCCGCATCGTTGACGCGGTGACGGTAATCAAGTGCATTCTTACTGTCTGCGATCTGCTCTACCCAATTTGTAAACCCACCCATGAATTCGCGATAGTTATGAGTGTAGCAAGCGGAGAAGTTGAACGATCCGTCAGACCCGATCGCGCCCACAGGACACGCTGAAACGCATAACTTACATTCCACACACGGGTTGTAATCCAGAGGTTGTTGATACTCTGATATTCGCGCGTCTATGAGTACTGTACCGAGCAGAATGAAATTGCCGAACTTTGGATGGATGACGTTACGATGAATCCCCATATGGCCGAGCCCCGCAGCCACAGCTACTGTCTTATGAGAAACCAACCAGAGCCTTCCCGCTCCGAAGTTGACCATCTCCATTGGAAATCCCATGGCCGCGTTGATTGCCCTAATACCCCTTTCTTGAAATGAGGCTACGATACGACGCGCAGTTTCATTTACATGTTCACCCGTTTGATGGAATTCGACATTAGCGATGGAGCGAGCGGGATTGTGAATCGGCTCACGATTCAGGCGAACTACGAAACTGATCAGAGCCTTCGTAAAAGGAAAGTACCGCAGGATTTCATCTCTCTCACCGGCAAGTTCCGCTTGATCAATATGAACAAAGCCGACGTCGTCGGCACCGGCTTTAAGACAGAAATCGCGTAACTCACCCGCATCAAGAGTCACTGGCTGTCCCGTTGGCGGAGAGGTCGCACGTTGTCGAAACCGTTTCACGCTTGGATGTTCAGAGAGCTGTGTCATAAACTTCGTAATACCCTTAGGCTAATGAAGACTACGCTGCATGCCACCGGAAGTTGTGAAAGTAGCCTTCAATTCTTGTGAAATGAAGGATCGATAACAGTTGTGACGCATGATTGAGTTCATTTTTGAGACTCACTTGGTCCTTTCATGATACGTACATCTGCGGGAACGCGGAGTGCTCCAGGCTCCTTACTTTTTGCTTAATCGTCCTGATATACTCACCGCCATAAACCCCGCTTAGAAACGTGAAACACTCGCCGGAAGATGCGGCTCGTCATCTGTAACCGACGTTCTCCACCGGGTTCGCGACATGAAAATAGATTATGCAGATGCCGTTTCAGACGTGTTGACAACCGTGCTCAACGCGCTGCAATTCGAGGGAAAAGTGTTTTGCTACACCAAACTGAGTGCGCCCTGGGCGCTGAGATTGAAGCGTAAGGAATTTGCACACTTTCATTTCTTCGAACGTGGTGAAGGTTGGGTTGTGCTGGAAGAAACAGGCGCAGAAATACCTGTATCGAGCGGCGATCTCGTGGTGATGCCACACGGCGGCCCACACTTACTGAGGGACACCAGCAAAACTAAAGCTGTTAACGTTGAGGAGCTTCTCCCATGTCGCGACGTACTGACTTTGAGGCACGGTGGAGGCGGTCCAGAAACAACAACCGTTTGCGGGGCGTTTACTTTCAAGAATCAAATTGGAAATCCCATTCTGCCACTACTGCCTGAACTCATTCATGTCTCTCGGGAAAAGATTCATAGCGCAGTTTGGTTGGAGCCGATGCTGCGATTACTGGCGCACGAGGCGCAAAATCCACGTGAGGGATCAGGTTCCATAATCGGCCATTTGACCGGAATCATTTTTGTCCAATCAGTCAGGGCTTGGATTGAATCGGAACCACAGGGACAAGGAGGGTGGCTGGGAGC
>JBKPQV010000542.1:0-13137 GCA_046734235.1 Acidobacteriota bacterium | reverse complement strand
AGTGCGCTCTGCCCAGATCGCCAGTTGATCCGAAGCCGCCGCTCGGAAAGTATCAGCGGCACAAATCAATACATCGTTTCCTTCCGCTTTGATCCGTTGTGCGAGTTTTCCGATGGTTGTGGTTTTACCCACTCCGTTTACTCCGACAATCATCATGACGTAGGGAGCGACGCTTTCCGGAACGCTCGTTTCTGATGCTACACCCAGTCGCTCTGAGGCTTTCAAGATCGATAGCAGCTCAGTTTTGATCGCATTTTTGAGCGCCTCAATATCGTTGATTTGTTTGCGTGCTATTCCCCGTCGGACCGTTTCCAAGATTTCGAGGGTCGTCGTTACTCCAATATCCGCGGCGATCAGCACTTCCTCCAACTGATCCAGCAACTCATCATCAATCTGCTTGCGACCTGCAAAAACTGTATCCAGTTTTTCAGAGAGAGAATCTCTTGTTGCAGAAACTGCCCGCCGGAATCTGTTGGAAAACTCCTGTTCAAGAGCGGCTTCCTGAGCCTGTAATTCCTCCATCGAGAGATTCAAGCCCAGTACTGACGTCGCGAAAGGTGACCTGGAAGGAACAGGCTTTTCAGCAATTACCGCTGCAGTGCTCTCGGGTCTCGGCAATGGGGCCGACTTGGTTTCTATCCTCGGTTTCGTCTCAACTGGAACTGGACTGGGCCCAGTCCCGGCAACCGGAGGTATTACCTCGGGAGCGGTTGTTACCGGCTCCTGACGACCAGGATCGACGGGTTGTTTTTTTTCCTCGTTAGTCGCGGGCTTGTTGAGACCCAGGCTGACAAACTCATCCCCTGATTTTCTTCTCCAAAAAAGTCCCATAATAATTGCAGTATTTTGCTTACTCCGGCTTTGTTGTTTGACTGGCGATTAAAGCACAACAGCCGCATCCTCTCAAAAAGGGCTGCGGCTGAGGGTACAACTTTGTAGGGTAATTTAGCTTATTGGCAGGTGTTCACCTTCATGAACGGACGGCAATACAGGGACAACTTTTGCTGCTCCCGGCAACGGTCTCTTCAGGCGAACGGAACCCGGTCTAATCTGCCCTTCGCGACAGGCAGCAGTAAAGGCCGCAACAACTGCCGCATCGTATCGAGTATTGACGAAACTCTCGATACGCGACACAGCATCCTCAAATTTCATCGCCTTCTGATAGGGACGATCAGTCGTCATCGCATCGAACGTGTCGGCAACCGCAACAATCTTACCCATCAGAGGAATCTCATCACCCTTCAGGCCCTGAGGATAGCCTTTGCCATCAACCATCTCATGATGCATATACATACCCGCCAGAAACTCCTTCATAGCCGGTATTTGCGACATGATCTTGTAGCCCTTCTGTGGGTGGTGCTTCATTATTTCATATTCTTCGTCCGTTAAAGCGGCCGGTTTCTTAAGGATGTTGTCGTCGATGCCAATTTTTCCTACGTCATGAAGCAAGGCGCTGATTCGGATTTTTTCGCATTCGTCGTCATCAAGGCCCAATCGCTGAGCAATCGCCACCGAGAATCTCGATACACGCTCTGAATGACCACGAGTGTAGGGGTCTTTACCGTCAATCGCTGCCGCCAAACCTTTGACCGTGCCAATAAATAGCTGTCGATTTTCTTCCGCTGATTTCTGCAGGTCACTGATGAATCGTTCAACCTGATCAGTCATGAGATTGAACGAGTTACCCAGATCGCCTAGCTCCGTTCGGCTTTTAACTTCAATGCGTTGCGAAAAGTCTCCGGATGAAATTCGATGAGCAGCACTCGCCAGTTCGCGTACGGGATAAGTGAGTTTCTTCGCAAAGTAAATCCCAATCAAAACCGTCAAGAGCGCTGCAACCAAACTTATCCAGAGAGTTTGCCAACGCATGTCAGCGACAGAAGCCAATGCAGCAGATTCGTCTTGAATAGCTATCACACCGAGGCGGGAATTTTTATCCAGTTCCGCAGTGGCGTAAGAACCAAGCATTTCAACATGACGACCATCGCGGCTTGCTGAGAATGGCGCCAAGGCTGACTGAACCTGCGCTCCCGATTCAAGCCAATCTTGAACGACCTTCAAGTCGGTCATCGACTTTTCGGTAAATGCTACGCTCGCTTCTGGGTGGGCAACTGCTCGTCCGTTTTGATCGACAACGAATACAACCGGCAAGCCTGCGTCGAGCAACTCTCGTTCACTCTTCGAAGTTGGCTGCTGTACCGCAGTGAAGACTTCCTGAAACGAAACGACCGCGACTACGGCAGCCACCACATCCTGATTATTGGGCCCGCCGAGCACTGGTTCCGCAATGGTCAAAGCCATTTCCTGGCCCGACCGAATGATTTGCGGACGGCTAACAACAGCGCCTCGGCTGGTCATGTGCGCCAGAACTTCGCTAACGCGTGCGTCAACTTCATCAAGTCGAATTACGTCCGGCTGAAAAGCGCGATGTGGATTTCCGTTCACCGGCCACAAAGCAAGGGCAATGAGGTTTGGGTCTTCCTGCAAAGTTTTCTGCAGACGCCGATCATATCCCGTTTCATCCAGCGTTTGGATTCCCCCAGTAATCTCAAATGCGCGGGCTACTCCGGTGACGACGTCGCGATAGCGCTGCCCGTAAAGTTCAATTTGGCGGGCTTTATCCTGCACCAGCTGTGCCTGGTACCGGCCCTCAATGGAACGGAGTTCCTCGGCGCTACGCCCAGATAACAAAGCGCCTGCGAAGGCCAATGGCAATAGGCCCACGAGGAGCAGGACTCCTAGAAGAATGTAGAGGAGACGAATTCGTCCGAGTTTTTCGAGCATTCTAAGACTTTGGCGGGTACAATTTCCCGGCGGGCGCGCGTGGCGGCTGGTTTTCCAGGATATCGGCCGCGGCAACGTGCCAACGACCGCGACCATTATTGTCGACCATCCATGCCAGTGTCAACGAGTTTTGTCACAGTTCAACACACGATGATTTAGGAATGTAGGCTTTTGTCGACTTCTTAGGGGTTGGGCGCGTCTAAGTGCTTGAGTGGCAAGGTTAGAACGCCGCTCAGGCTATCTAGAAAAGGTGACTAGTTCCCTTGACCATCAGATGGACACTGTTACCACCGACGAGATAATCGTAGAGCGGGCTCTAACTGGTGATGCTGAGGCTTTTGGCGAGATAGTGCAGCGCTGGGAGCGTCGGATATTTGCGCTTGCCTACGGGATGCTCGGACGGGAGGAAGACGCACGCGATGCAACCCAGGAGACTTTTCTGGCTGCGTTCCGGAATCTGCGCGGTTTCCGCGGTGAAGCCAAGGTGTCGTCATGGCTCCACCGGATCGCAGTGAACCAGTGCATCACACGACAAAGGCGTGCCAGGGTTCGTAGCGAATCGGCGCTGGATGATGAACAGGAAAAGAACGCAGCGAATTTTGCGGCCCCACTGAGGTCGTCTCCCGCGCTCTTAACCGAAGATGCCCAGGCTACTTCGGCCGTGCGTCGCGCAGTTAATAGTTTGCCATTGGAATTGCGGCAGATCGTAGTGATGAAGGAGTTCGAGGAACTGACTTTTCGGGAGATTTCAGACGCTTTGGATTTGCCGCTAAGCACTGTGAAGAGCCGGCTGTATACAGCGCTCAAACAACTTGAGATGAAGCTGCAACGTTTCAGCAGCAATGCAGCTTGAAGTTAGGAAATGGTGATGAGTGACAGCATAAAAACGATTGTCTGTGAACGCGGCGACGATTTGATATCGTTTCTGTACGGTGAAGCAAGCGAGAGTGAAGCGCTGGATTTCAAACAGCACCTGACCAAGTGTCAGCCGTGTCGGGATGAAATCGCTTCGTTTAGCGAGATCCGCACGTCGATTAGTGATTGGAAACAAGAGGCATTCGCTCACCTTATTTTGCCGGAAGTTAACACTCCAGTCAGGAAGAGGTCAGCGCTCGCGGCATTGCGAGAATTCTTTGATCTATCACCGCTGTGGATGAAAGGCGCAATTGGCTTTGCTTCAATAGCATTTTGTGTAATGGCAGTTGCATTTGTAACAAGCATCAGTCGACCTACAACCACAACGATGACGATTGTGTCGGATGGAAAGTATAGTCAGGCCCAAGTGGACCAAATTGTTGCCGATGCACTAAAAAAGCAATCAGCTGAATTGGCGACAGCCAGTAAACCAGTACAAACACAAACAATCGCCGACAAGCGACAACCAAAGATTCGGCCCTCAACCGAGGTTACTAAGTCAACTCAATGGGCTAGCGGTCGCGCTCCCCTATCAAAATCAGAACGTGAGCAACTCGCGACTGATTTAAGGTTATCGTCGACGAAAGAAGAAGACAATTTGCATCTCCTTGGAGATCGAATTAACCAGGAGTTTTAGAGGTTACAAATGAGATCAATTGTTCGAACAATACTCCCCAGCTTTGCGTTGCTCCTGTTGGTAACGCTGACGGCTCTGGCCCAGGATCCGCAGGGCAATCAGTCTCCTCCGCCAGGCGGCGGAGGTCCGGACCTGCTTGAACAGCTGCGCCTGACACCTGAGCAACGACAAAGGATTCGTATGATTCAGCGAGACACCAAGGATGAGCGTGCCGCGATAGGTTTGCGCTTACGTGAGGCCAACCGAGCTTTGGAGGATGCTCTCGACGCAGAAACGATTGACGACAATGTCATTGAACAACGGATGCAGGCAGTTTCGGTAGCACAAGCTGCACAGTTGAGGCTGCGTATTCAAACCGAAGTCAGAATCAAACGTGTCCTCAATCCCGAGCAACTGGCGTTTTGGCGCGATCTACGTCTTAAGGCTGCTGATGTCTTGAGGGGTCGTCAAGATAATCCCAGGCCCTTGCGACCGGGAGCAAACGGCTTACGACCCAATCAGCGTAACGGCATTGCGCCGCTTGAGCCGCAAAATCAACCTGTAAGGAACCCTCGCCCCTAAGCTCTGCACCCTTCACCTTAGCAGGCCGATCAGTTTCACTCAAATGATCGGCCTTTTCATTAGAGCCTGTACTTAGATCAAACACTTCCTGCTTGACGCCCTGCTCACAATTTGCGCATGATAGGCCGCTCTTTTCTAAGTCTGTGTGATTAATCGATTTCGGCGCGGCCCCCGACAGCAAGCTCGCCAGCAAGCAGGTTGGCTCCAGCGCTTGTTCAGTAGTTTGCGCCGTCGAAAACTACATAAAGCTCTGCCGCAACTGAAACTCTACTAAAACGTTCCCCATGAACTTTGCAACGAGGGCACTGCTCGAACTGCAAGAGACAACGGTGCTAGCCGCGCGGGCGTTAGGCGGTGCAGTTAAACGTCCTCGATACCTGGCCGAAACGATCGCTCAGATGGACGCCATCGGTGTTGGTTCCCTAACCATCATCGTCTTAACCGGTTTTTTCACTGGCGGTGTTTTGACGGTTCAAACGTTCCCCACTCTCAAGGCCTACGGTGCCCAATCTCAAACCGGTTATTTAGTGGCAATCTCACTTGTGCGAGAGCTTGGTCCAGTATTGTGCGCGTTGATGGTGACAGGCCGGGTTGGTTCAGCAATTTCCGCTGAGCTTGGCTCGATGGTCGTTTCCCAGCAAATCGACGCAATGAGGGCGCTGGGTACTGACCCCATCCGGAAGCTGGTTGCACCTCGTATGTTTGCTTTACTTATCAGCCTCCCACTTTTGACGGTGCTGGCGGACGTCCTGGGTATCTTCGGCGGTTGGTGCACAGCAATTGGCCTCTATTCTGTCTCTTCAAGCGTATTCGTTTCGGCGGTAAAAGATGGAATCACAACGGACGATTTGATTGGAGGTGTAGTTAAGCCCCTTGTGTTTTCTTTAATTATTGGGGCAATCGCTTGTCGTCAGGGTTTAAATACTGAAGGCGGAACTGTGGGTGTAGGTCGCTCAACTACGAGGGCAGTAGTAATGGCCTCAATCATTGTGATCATAGCCGATTATTTCCTGGCGAAGGCGCTTCAGGTTATTCTTGGTACTTCATAGAAACGGCGAAAAAGATGGCATCCGGTAGGGTTCACATAGAAGGTTCGACTGTTAGTGATCGCGCGGCTGAGTCGACTTTTCACGAGGTCGATGATCGCGACCGGGCGATTCCGGCAATCGAGTTTCGCAATGTATTACTCGCTTTTGACGAACGGGTAATTCTCGACCATCTCAGCTTCAAAGTAATGAAGGGTGAGACCAAGATCATTCTTGGTGGTTCTGGTGGCGGAAAATCGACGATCATAAAACTGGTTTTAGGTTTACTAAAACCAGATAGCGGACAAGTGTTGGTTGATGGCGAGGACATTACGAATTACTCCGAATACCAGATGATGACGATTCGGAAAAAGATCGGCATGGTGTTTCAAGAAGGCGCTCTGTTCGATTCACTTTCGGTTTACGACAATGTCGCTTATCGCCTTCATGAGCAGGGTGTGCCGGAGGATGAAGTCGAACCTGAAGTCCGGCGCATGCTTCGTTTCGTAAACCTCGAAGATGCCATCGACAAAATGCCAATCGAGCTCTCAGGTGGTATGCGACGACGCGTCGGCATTGCTCGAGCACTTATCGGCGATCCAAAGATTGTTCTTTTCGATGAGCCTACAGCGGGACTCGATCCTCCAACTGCTCGAACAATATGCGAGCTGGCGATGAAATTGAGAGACCTGGAAGACGTGTCTTCCATATTTGTAACTCACGAAATGAACAACCTTGAATATCTCTGTTCTGAGTACGCGGTTGTGGATGACGAAGGCAAAGTGGTGTTCGAACGAGAGGGCGAACGCCTGTGCCTGATAAATAGCAAGGTAATGATGATGCGCACCGGCAAGGTTATCTTTAGCGGTACAGATGAAAGCCTCCGGCGCGCAGAGGATCCATACATTCAGAAGTTCTTAAGAGGACATTAGAAACAAGCCCTCACCTCATGAAGCTTTATCAGTAGGAGACCCCTTATGCCTTCATCAAAAAAGAGTGTATCGCTGGGCCAGTTACGAGTTGGCATATTTGTCCTGGTGGCAATTGTCATATTGGTATTCCTCGTACTAAACGCCTCAGGTGACATTAACCCTTTCAGTAGCAAACTGCACTTGAAGGCGCGTTTTTCAGATGCCAACGGGCTTCGTGAGGGATCTGAAGTTCGGTTAGCGGGCGTACGAGTAGGTAAGGTTGAACGTATTACCCTATTGCCGCCGTCTGACGTGCCCAATGCTCCCCGCGTTGAGGCACTACTGACGTTAGACTCGAAGATCGATGGGCAACCTGCTAGTCAACGAATTCGCTCCGACTCAACAGCACAGCAGGGATCACCAAGCCTCCTCGGTAATGAAATGCTCATCAATATTACTCCTGGCACTTCAGTAGGTTCCCCCGTGGCTGAGGGGGCAATTCTTCCCTCCTCCTCGTCAAACACTGTCAACGACTTTGCAACCTCAGGTACAGATCTGGCCCAACGTCTGAGCAAGCTCTCCGACGAGATCAGCGGCATAGTTCGTGACGTTAAGGATGGCAAAGGTACAGTGGGCCGGCTCTTTAGTGACGAGGCCCTTTACAACAACCTGAATGCGACGATTCTAGAAACAGAAGACGTCATGAAACAGGTTCGGTCTGGAAATGGTTCTGCCGGAAGATTCATCAACGATCCCGAGCTTTACAACAATGCCAATGAGATCGCGATTCAGTTAAGAGCAATTGCCGGTGACCTGCGTTCTGGACGCGGTACCTTTGGCAAACTTCTGACCGACGACGAACTCTACGCCAGGATCAATCGCACTGCTGATCGTCTGGACCGCTCAGTTGATCAAATCAATGCGATGATCGGTGAAATCAATTCTGGTAAGGGTACATTAGGCAAACTGATTAAAGACGAGCAGATATACAACGACGCGCGTGCGGCAATGGCTCGCTTCAACACTACCGCGGAGCGCATTGATAACATGGTCGCTGCCGCTCAACGAGGCGAAGGTACAGTCGGCAAACTTCTAAACGACGACTCGCTCTACACCAACGTAAACCAACTCTCATCTGAGGGTGTTAAGTTGATTTACGACTTCCGTCAGAACCCAAAGAAGTATCTGACGGTTAAGTTCGAGCTCTTCTAATAACAACTCTTGTGGCACAGAAGTCGGTACTGACTTCTGTACCACAAACTAAAGCATATCGAACACAAACCGGCGATGATTCGGAAACACCTCATCACGTTTCTACTAATGCTGTTTGCAAGCACTTCCCTTGCCCAGCAACCGACATCAAGCCAAACTGAAAACAATCTGCCGATCATTGATGTTCACACCCATACTCCCTTCGATGGAACCATTCAACGAGATCGCGGAATCCCACAAACTGAAGAGCAGTACTTCAAAGAATGGAAGGAAGCCGGCGTAGTTGGGGCGGTCGCACACACAAGTCAGACGGGCGCTAATTATTTCGACCTAAAGAAGAAAAATGTAATTTACTGCGCTGGTATCGGCGACGCTGCGGACCTAAAAGAAGTTGAAACTGGTCTCCGTTCTGGCAAATACGGTTGTATGAAGATCTATCTGGGCTACGTACACCGTTTTGCCTACGATGCGGCTTATGAGCCTGTCTACAAGCTGGCTGAAAAGTACAATGTTGCAGTTGTCTTTCACACCGGCGACACCTATTCAACCAAGGCTAAACTTAAGTATTCAGATCCTCTAACGGTTGATGAAGTTGCTGTTGATCATCCCAAGGTGCGATTTGTAATCGCTCATTGTGGTAATCCGTGGATCGAGTCGGCCGCTGAAGTGGCTTATAAGAACCCAAATGTTTTCCTCGATTGCTCGGCATTGTTGATTGGAGACCTCGAGAAAATGTCAAAGGAAAAGGTCGACACTTTTGTAGTGCGACCTATTTCCTGGATATTCGGTTATGTTGAAGATCCCAGTAAGCTGATGTTTGGCACCGATTGGCCCCTAACTGGGATCAAGCCTTACGTCGAAGCTTATAAAAAGGCCATTCCTCAAGAACACTGGAAAGCGGTGTTTCACGACAACGCGGTTCGTGTTTTCAAGTTTCCTGCACAGCCTTAACCACTACATTTGTTCGTCAGCTGAAGGACCGTAAATAGAAGGTACAGCTATATCGTTGAGCCTCAGGTAAACTCCCAGTTGCGCTCGATGATGAATAATGTGGTTCAACACAAAGCTGCGTAGTACCGCAATGCGGGGCATTGAAAACAGTTTGTTTCCGGAAGCCAACAAGCTCCAGTTCTGAAAGATCTTTTCGTCTGAGATCCCTTCGAGTGCAGTGCGTGCCTTTGCCACATTTGCATCAAACATCTCAAGAACTTCCGTTGTTGAGTGACACTCAGGAGTTTTCATCTGCTCGCCACCCGGGGCCATGTCAAACTCGTCCATATCAATCGTGACGTTAGTCCAACCCGGAAGATTTGCAAGGTGAGTTGCGAGTTTACCCATCGGAAACGATTTGTCATGAGGTTTCCACTGAAACTTATCGTCGGGCACACGTTCCAAAGTCTTTCGCGTATTCGCCATCTCGTGATCAAACTCTGGAAGCATTGACGGTCCTATTGCCATAACATCCTCCACCGAAAATTTGAAATGCCATTTGGACCAGCCTAAGAAATAGATTTTCGGTTGTCCAACTAAGCTCAGCGAGGCGATGTTGTCTTTGGGCTGCCTAAATCCTTCAACAGTTCCCTCACCGCCGCGTCTAACTGGGAGTCCTTACCGGTCAGCGTTTCACCAATCGGGCGCGTCACTTCGATGTCCACAGGTCTCGGATTACGCTCCATATCGGTGCCATCGTTAGCAGTAATCTTCATTCTGGGAAGACGGAAACCCGTACCGTCGATCAGCGATTGATTCCAGGTGTAGATAATCCAGCCAGCAGTCGGTTCGCCAACCACCTTTCCGAGTCTTAGTGTTCGATAGCCCTCGGTAAAGTCTTCCGCGTCTGACAACGAGTGTTGATTAGTAATGAGGATAGTTGGACGATCGAGTGAGCGCTGTCCAAGTACTGTTCGTGCGGGAGCTCCGTTTTGACCACGCAACGTCATTGTCAGATAGCCACGTCGCGCCAGCACATCGATTGCATATACATTGACGAACCCACCACTGTTGTTCCTAATATCGATAACGACCCCGTCACGCGCGTGATTTTCTGCATCCAGATCAACATAAAGTTGGGCCAGCGAGCCTGAGCCCATATCAAACATATGTACATAACCAAGGCGCCCATTGCTAGCCTTAGAAACGTATTCCCGATTGCGCTCAACCCAGTTCCGGTAAAGCAATGCGCGTTCGGTAGCACCACTTACAGGCCGGACCACCACGTCGCGCTTGGATGCCCCGTCAGCGGATGCCGAAACTGACAGTACTACTCGGCGATTTGTTTTGTAATTCAGTAGTTCATCAAGATTGGTTGCCGCGGTGAGCGTTTGGCCATCTACCGCCAACAAATACTCGCCGGCGGTGATGTTCCCAGGCAATGCAGCTGGACTTAAGGGAATCACCTCGGTTATTCGAAAGCGCCCATTTACTTCAAACTCTTTGCGATCAAAGCGCAGACCTAGTCTACCGGTGTTGTTAGCTCCGGGATTGGGTGGCGGCGTTGCGCCAAGGTGCGAGGCATTTAGCTCACCCACCATAAGCTGCAACAGTCGACGGACTTCATCGGAGGTGCGCGCTCCGGCGATCAATGGTTCATATTGAGTGCGCACACTGTCCCAGTTTGCGCCGTGATAATTTGGGTCATAGAAGTTATCACGCAGGTATGACCACGCTTGATGAAACACCTCCTGCTTTTCTTTTGAAAAGTCGACGTCCATCTCGGCGGTGACTGCGAGCGACCGTGTACGACCTTCGAGATTCACGATCCCAATACGACCATTTTCGATGTAATAAAGCTCCTTGCTATCCGGTGTGAATTGAATCGACGACTTAGAACCCGCGGTGGAGGTCAATTGTTTTGCAACGGCCGGATCACGCGCCAATTCATCAATGGAATAGATATACACATTGGATTGATTAGCCGCGGTAGCTACCATCGCCACCCATTTTCCATCCGGACTAATTCTTTGCTGGTTTATGTCGAGACCAATTGGCAAGAGACTGAGTCGACGACGAATGTCCTCAAAAACAACCTGGACAGGTTTGACCGTTGATGGTTTTATGCCTGGGGAGGGTACTGGAGAGCTCGCCGGTGATGACTCAGGCGTCGGAGAGGGTCTTGGCTCTGTCGAGGTCGGCTGTGGAACCTGACGTCCGGGAGTAACGCTTCTTGGTGTCTCCTCTTTAAAAAGATCGCGAAATTGATCTTCTCTGAAACGTGGCGTCCGGGGAATCAAGTCGACACGCGCTAGTTGCACAGTCTCAGTGCGTTGCCCAGTATCAAACAGAAGGAACGTACCGTCAGGACTCCAGGACAAAGTATTGCTAAAGACATTTGCCAGGAAGCTCGCGGGCCGGCCGGTTCCACCTTCAACCTGAGTGATATTTATGTTCTTGAACTGATTTGGACCAACCGGGATATAGGCCAACCATTTACTATCTGGTGACCACACAAAGGGCCGATCTGCGATGATTGGGGGTCTCTCGAAAATTCCAGATACAACCACACGTTCTCTTTTGTCTGAAAGATCCATGACTCGTAATTCTTTAGCGCCTCGGAGAAATGCTAACGATTTTCCGTCTGGAGAATAGACCGGCGTTGAATCGTCCAAAGCATCGCGTGTGAGCTGCGTTTCAGTATTTGTACTGAAGTCGTAACTAAAGAGGTGTGGCGTTCCTTCACGATCTGAAACATATACCAGCCGGCGACTATCGGGTGACCATTCAACTTGATAATCATCACCTGTGCTGTTTGAAACGCGGGCCGCATCTCCACCGTCGGCCGCCGAAGCAGCAAATATTTCACCGCGCACAATGAAAGCGACTTTCTTACCATCCGGCGAGAGCTGCAATTCAGAAATCTGATCCGTCAATCGCAAATGTTCTATTGCCGGTCCGGTTGACGCACCGCGACGTTGAATATCGACCTCAGCGGTTCTCCCCGTATCGGTATCCATCTTCCAAATGCGGAAGTTGTGTTCGAAAACGATTTCTTTACCATCGTAAGAAATACTCGGCCAAAGAACGCGACCATCCGTGAAATTTGAAATTCGCTTTGTTGCAGTGCGACCCGGTGCCGCGCTCCAGATATTTTGTGCGCCGGTCTTGCCTGTCGAATCAGAACGGTCTGAAACATAAAAGAGACTGCGACCGTCAGCGCTCCACATTGGCCACATTGCTTTTGCGCCACCTGCCTCGGTGACACGCTCATATGTTCCGGAACCACTGTCGAATGATTTCAATAACCATATTTCTGACTCATCGATATGGCTGTGCCCTTTGCGCCACCACTGGCCCGATGAAATTCCACGAGCACTAAAGGCCAAGCTGCTACCGTCAGGGGAAGGTGCAGAGAAGAATTCATTTGTATAACGATCAGCGCTAACTTGCATGGGAGTACCACCCGAAACGCCGATACGAAAAATGTCATTCAGTCCGCCAATATCTCGACTTGTCGAGGAAAAGTAGATCCAGCGTCCATCTCGCGACCAACCATCAAGGAGATCCAAACCGTCATCGAAAGTTAGTCGACGTAAATCGCCGCTTGCCAGGGTAAGAAGATAAATGTCGCCATTGCCAGTTCGACTTGAGACAAAGGCGATCTGTTTTCCGTCTGGCGAATACATGGGACGAGCTTCGTTTGCCGTGTGCGAAACAAGTAGCGAAGCAGTACCCCCGGACGCCGCGACTGTCCAGATATCTCCGCCGGAAACGAAAGCAATCTCCTTGCGGTCTGGTGACAAAGAGGGTTCAGTCAAGTAGGCCTCTGGCGTAACCGCGGCACGAGTTGACCTGTCAGTCGATTGTTGGCTAAGCGCGATCGCGTTGAGACTCAACACACTGGCGACGAAGAAGCTTAAGACGATGCACGACTTTCTTTGTAAAGACATGTGAGCTCCTTTGGAGAACATGACTGATTGTTGATTGAAGTGTGTCCGATATGCTTTAGCTTGTCGGTGTTGTGCAAACCTGGAGTCTCAGTTTGGGCCACACCGACAAGCTAAAGCATATCGGACACACTTCAATCAACAATCAGCAATTACTTCCGGCTGGGAACCACCGCAAAGGCGCGGACTGGAAAAGTGCCAAAGCCGCGCAC
>JBKPQV010000541.1:0-11600 GCA_046734235.1 Acidobacteriota bacterium | reverse complement strand
GGAAGGGTGGCTTTGTTTTGCTAGCCACCCTTCTTTTTTGGACGAATAGAAATAGGACCTATAAGACCGATCTTTTTATTGGTCCTATCGGTTATATGGGTCTTATTCCTATTCGTCCAATTGGTCTTATTTCCGTGCTTCGGGCTTGATCTTCAACGCGAGTTTTTCCCCTCCTCGCATTACTTCAATCGGGTATTCCTCTCCAGCTTTCATTTCTCCCAGAGCGTAGGTGTAGTCGTAGACGTTCTTAATATCGCGTGTGCCGATCTTGACGATCTTGTCGCCAGCTTTCAGACCAGCTTTTGCTGCGGGTGATTCGTCGCGAACACCATCGAGTAACAAACCATCGTTGCTATCGCTGTAGTTTGGAATTGTTCCCAGGTAGACGCGGAAACCTGTCGAACGCCCTTGTTGTGAGTCGCTTTTAGCAACGGTGTAGGTCAATCGTTTGTCTGCATTATCGAGATCACGAACGATGCGACCAACGAGCGACAAAACGCGGGCTTCATCTTCGTAGTTGATTTTGTCAAACGTGTCGGACGGTTTGTGGTAGTCGCCGTGTGTGCCAGTCCAGAAAAACAAAACAGGAATCTGTTTAGCGTAGAAGGATGAATGATCGCTTGGGCCGTATCCATCTTCCTGCAAAGTGAGATCGAAGGTCTTAGCCGAATCGACACTCATTATGGGCCGGCCATTTGACCCCACCACAACTGGCATGCCTGTTGGTGGAGGTGCACCTGCAGTTGCCGTGACTTTCAACGCCTGTGCGATGTTGCCTGAACCGATGAGTTCGCGCCATTCTTTGGCAGTGCCTACTCCACCGATGATCAACTTTCGATCTTTCATGCGGCCGATCATGTCCATATTGATCATCGCCACTGTATTTGCCAATGGTCTGATCGCATTATTCACATAGTAATTTGATCCCAAGAGTCCTTCTTCTTCTCCACTAAAACATAGAAAGACGATGGTCCGCTTTGGTTTCGGTTTTTGAGAGGTAATCAGACGCGCCAGCTCAAGCACACCAGCAGTTCCTGAAGCATTGTCATCAGCACCGTGATGAATTTCACCCGAACGTGGCGCAAGACTTCCTTCACCACCACGACCCAGGTGATCGTAGTGAGCGCCAATTACGATTGATTCGTTCTTCAAGAGAGGATCCGAACCTTCGAGAATGCCGACGACATTAAAAGCCTTGACCTCTCTGCGGACGACGTCGGTGGTTAGCGCAATGTCACCCGTCAGTGGTCGGTTCGTGTTAGGGCTCTTTGCTGTTGAGCTTTTTTCAACTTCCGATAAGGAGGTGTTAGAGGCTTGCAACAGCAGATCTGCTAATTGTCTCGAGATAACGATGACCGGCAAACCCGCATTTCCAGCACTATTGTCATACGTAAGCTTTGCCAATCGATCTTCCATCAGGTTAACTTCGCGCGCGACGACTATGAGCGCATTAGCTCCAGCGTTGCGTGCGGCAATCGCTTTCCAGCGGACACCTTCGAATCTGGCGAATTGTCCGTGAGGGTTCTCGCCGTCGGGTGTGCCCTGTAGCGCAATTGCAATTCGATTTTTTGCAATGTCGCCGGCATAGTCGTCATGGTTCAACTCGGACGCAGTTATTCCAAAACCCACGAACGCAAGTCCACCCTGGACTTTTGCGTTTGAGCTAAAACCCAACGGCATCCAATCCTGTCCTGCGCGCGGAACCTTATTTGGTATGACTTGGTCTACACCCTTAACTGAACTCAAGAGGGATTCCGCCGATAGAGCGTTCCCGGTACCCAACTCAACTCCGGCGACGTAGGGAAAACGTTGCAGGTACTTGGCCAAACTTCCCCTCCTGGAGATCCCCTCCTTTTCGAGTGTCGGTCGCAGGCCCAGACGGGCAAACTCGCCAGCGATGTAACTCGCGGCATCATTCGCGCCTTGAGTACCCGTGCGCCTTCCATCCAGCGCATCGGAGGCAAGGTAGGAAATGTGCTGTTGGAGCTTCGTGACGCTTGGTTCATTAGCAGGTATTGCTTGCTGTTGGGCCAGGATGTTGCTCGCAAACAGCACGAGCGCTAAGAAGATCAGGGGGTATTTTGACTTTCTCATGATGCAAAACTCCTTCGGCTATATCAGCAATCAAAAAATCAGCAACTAGTCGACCCAATCAGCGATGAACACATTCGTATCGCCTTGTTTCGCTGAATTTCGGTTAGAAGCAAAGACTAGTTTCTTGCCGTCTGGCGAAAACATTGGAAAGCCATCAAAAGTGTCGTTGAAGGTAATTCGTTCGAGGCCAGTTCCATCAACGTTGATCTGGTACAGATCGAAGTTTCTTCCTTTTGGATCATCCATGTTGGAGGCGAAGATTATCCGCTTCCCATCCGGAAAGAAGTAAGGTCCAAAGTTGGCTTTGCCGTTACTCGTAACCTGCCGTTTATTCGATCCGTCAGCGTTCATCACCCATATCTCAAGCACGGAAGGCCGAATCAAATTCTGTTTCAGCAGTTTAGTATAATCAGTCTGTTGCGCTTCTGTTTTTGGGTGGTACGCGCGATACACGATTTGCTTACCATCGTAGGACCAAAATGGGCCACCATCGTATCCGAGTTCATTGGTTAGCTGGCGAACGTTACGGCCGTTCGCGTCCATGGTATAGATATCGAGATCGCCGCCTCGTGTTGATGTAAAGACGAGTTTCTTACCATCCAGCGTGATCGTTGTCTCGGCATCGTAGCCAGGTGTTTTGGTTAACTGTTTGACATCAGTGCCATCAGGTTTTGCCGTGAAGATATCGAAGCCTGGGTAAACAGCCCAAACATAGCCTTGAGAGAAATCAGGACGCGGCGGGCATTGTTTATCGGCAAGATGGGTCGACGAGTAAAGCACTCGTTTGCCGCCCGGAAAAAAATAGGAGCAGGTAGTCCGGCCGTCGCCATTCGAAATCAATTTGACGTTTGAACCATCGATGTTCATCGAATAGATCTGATCACAACCACGTCCGTCGCGAGTCGATTGAAAAATTAGTTGTGTACCGTCGGATGAGAAGTAGGCTTCGGCGTTTTCGCCGCCATAGGTCAACTGTCTTAAATTGCGCAAATGCTTTTCGTTGGGAAGAACTAACGTTGTGCGTTGGTTGACGACTCGCTTGCTCGAGACCGATGAGAAACTAAAAATTGAGAGCGTAGCGATGATGGCTGACGCTGTGATAATCCTCAAGTTGAGACTCCTGTTGAATTTGCCAATATTCAAGCACCAAGGCAGAAAGACTCTAAGACACAAATCCATATTGTTTATCTGCCAATTGGTTCTTTGGTGGCTTAGCGGTTAGTTTTCAGACCAGATTTGTTTGGGTCGCGTCCTTTAAGCCCGGGCGCTTGATGTGACGAGACCCTTTGCACCTGCTGCTGCGTTGGCACGCCGCCAGCGCACTAATAGCAATACTGCTGCACCAATTCCAACTATCAAACTAATCATTTGTGAAGTGGAGAGGCCAGTAAGTGTTGTCAATCCAAGTATGTCGCCGCGCGGATCGTCGCGCACAAATTCGATAGCGAAGCGGATCGTTGAGTAGAGCAATACATATACAAGGATGACCTGCCCATCAAACAATTTGCGTTTATGCAACCAAAGCAGTAGGCCGAAGACGATTAACATCGCAAACGATTCGTACAGCTGGGTGGGATGTAAATGAGCATTGGTCGGAACACCTGTTATCTCGTGGCCCAACTCGGTAAATTTGACACCCCAGGGAAGAGTAGTAGGTTTTCCCCAACAACAGCCTGCAGCAAAGCAGCCTTGACGTCCAAAGAAGTTTCCAATGGCAATGCCTGGAGCACAAGCGTCTGCAGTTTTCCACCAGGGCAGTTTATAGCGTTTTATTAGGAAGTAGCCCATGAGCACTGCGCCGATCAACCCACCATAGAAAACGCCGCCCGATCTTAAGAAATCCAGCGATAACAATTGCATCGGATTATCGCGATACTCTGGTTCTGTGAAGAGCATCAGGATCTTGGATCCGACGAGTGCGGCGAGTAACATCCACAGGCTTAAATCGTAAATCTTTTCGCGCGGTAATCCGTCACGGGCTGCTAACTTCACCGAAATCAGGATTGCGCAGAGAAAAGCGACCGCTAAAAACACGCCGTACGTATTTATGGGGAAGTTGCCGATGCGAAAAAGTTCCGGGTACATGATTCTGACTACTGACTACTAACCACAGTCGCCTTCCTGTGTCCAATCACCAGGTCATACGCCAAAATCACAGCACCCAGAGTAATGCTCGCGTCAGCGACATTGAAAGTGGGCCAGTGATAGCTGCCGGCATGCAAGACAATGAAGTCGATAACGTAACCAAGTCTCGCCCGATCAGTTAAGTTTCCAAGAATGCCGGCGAGCAATAGTGAACAAGCTCCCAGCACTCGATCATCATTCCGTGGCGTGCGTAAGAAGTAATAGAAAACTGCAACCGCGGCAGCTGATGCGAGCACTACAAAGAACCAACGTCCAAAAGAGCCACCCTCCTGAAGTTGACCAAAAGCGATCCCCGGGTTTTCCGTGTAAATTAGATCGAGAAATCCCGGAATAATTCTCTTGTCCTCACCGTAACGCAGTGCTCTAACAGCCCACGCCTTGGAAGATTGATCGACCATGTAAATCCCGAAGGATGCCAACAGGTAGCCAGCCCGCCAGCTTAAACGGGTCTTGGTCGATGTTTGCGTGTTTGGAATTTCGGAGCTCACGTTTTAGACAAATCCTAACTGCTGTGGATGACTTATTGTCCACCCTCAATCTCATTCAGGGCTTCCGAGCACCGCTCACACACGGTCGGAAACTTCGAGGATTCGCCAACCCGGGTGGAGTAGTTCCAGCATCGCTCACATTTTTGGCCGTCGGCGCCGGAAACGGTAATTGACACTTCCTTCCCTTCATTAGATTCATTAAGTACGACTTGAGATACGATGAAAACATATCGCAGTTCATTCTCGTGCGACTGCAATAGTGCCAACGTTTCACCTGACGCAGTTAACGAAACCTTGGCTTCAAGCGAGCTGCCAATTTGTTTCGCAACCCGGGCTTCTTCTAATGCTCGCAATACCTGGTCGCGAATCTCGAACAACCGTTCCCAGCCCGCTAAAAGGGCGGTTTGATCGTCTGCTGTTGCCTGCGGAAACTCAGCCAGGTGGACAGAGGGTTGCGACGCGCTCCTGCCGGGTAAGTTTTCCCAAACTTCATCCGCAGTAAAGACCAGGATGGGCCCGAGCATTCGCGCCAAAGCGTCTCCAATTTGGAACAATGCAGTTTGCGCTGATCGCCTGGCTTTGCTTTGTGGCGCAAACGTGTAAAGCCGATCCTTGATGATGTCGAAGTAACGCGCTGAGAGAGTTACGGTGGCAAAGTTGTACAACGCGTGATAGACGCTGTGAAACTCAAATGCCTCGTAGGCAGCGAGTACCTTCTTCACAACTCGATTGAGTTCAGCCAACGCCCAACGGTCAATCTCTTCCATTTCATCCGCCGGCACAGTGTCAACCGCCGGATCAAAGCCGTACAAATTTCCCAGCACAAACCGGGCCGTGTTTCTCAACTTGCGATAACCATCTGTGACACGTTGAAGAATTTCATCCGACGCGCGCATATCGTCGAAATAGTTCGACGATGCGCACCACAGGCGAATGATCTCTGCTCCAGATTGTTTGATGACTACGTCGGGCTCGACCGCATTGCCGGCCGACTTGTGCATCGCCTTTCCTTGTCCATCTAGCGTCCATCCGTGAGTGATGACAGTCTTGTAAGGTGGCTTGTCGTGTGCTGCGAGTCCGACCATGAGCGAGGAGTTGAACCAGCCGCGAAACTGATCACCACCTTCAATGTAGACATCAGCCGGCCATTCAAGTTCTTCACGATTTTCAAGGACTGCAATCGACGAGACACCGCTGTCAAACCAAACGTCCAAAATGTCAGTTTCCTTGGTCCATTCGGCTGCGCCACAACCTTTGCAGGTGTAACCGGCCGGTAATAACTCGCTTGCTTCACGGGTGTACCATGCGTCGCCGGATTCCTTTTCAAAAATATCAGCAACGTGGTTGATTACCGACGAATCAGCAACCGCCTCTGTACACTTGGCGCAATAGAAAACGGGAATGGAAACGCCCCAAACACGTTGTCGAGAAACACACCAGTCAGGGCGACCCTTCAACATGTTACGCATGCGGTCGACGCCCCAACCGGGTACCCAGTTCACGTTTTCGATTTCGCTTAACGAAGCATCGCGCAACGAGCGAGCGGGTGTTTCTGACAGGTTGTCAGTGAAATTTGTCCGATCTCGACCATCTTCGTCTTTTTCAACCAGATCGGTGTGCGCCTGGTCCATAGCAATGAACCATTGTGGCGTTGCTCGGAAAATGACCGGATTTTTACAACGCCAGCAGTGCGGGTAGCGGTGATCGTAATCTTCCGAAAAAAGCAGCACTCCACGTTGCTTCATGAACTCAACGATTTTCGAGTTGGCGTCGAAAACGCGTTCTCCCGCAAAGTGTTCGACCTCGGGGGTAAATCGGCCGGCGTTGTCTACCGGACAATAGATATCGAGGCCATACTTTTTCCCGATGACAAAGTCGTCGTGACCATGACCAGGCGCTGTGTGTACCGCGCCCGTTCCTGCTTTGCTGTCTGGAGCCTTCTTTTGAGCTTCGCTCACGTCCAGTTCAGTTTCAGCATCGGCTTCGCCGCCAAGCGTGACATGTTCGCCAACCATTAATAGCGATGGACGATCAAGCCATGCGTGGCCACACTCAAGTCGATCTAGTTTTGAACCCTGAAAACGAGCGAGTACGGTTGGGACTTCTGCCTTGTCGTTCTCGTCGCGCCTAAACAATCCGCACTTGGCAGCGACTGCCTCAAGCAGATCGCTCGCAACGATATAAACCTCGTCACCAAATTCAAACGCCGAGTATTCAAAATCCGGATGGACAGCAATACCGAGATTGGCCGGCAGCGTCCAGGGAGTTGTGGTCCAGATCACAACGAAAACCTTCCGTCCTGCGAGAGCGGGATCGATTTGGGCCGGATCGCTGCGCAGCGGAAACTTTACGTATACCGAGGGACTAGTGTGATTGTGATACTCAACTTCTGCCTCCGCCAAAGCGGTTTGATCTTGAATGCACCAATAAACCGGTCGCGCACCTTTGTAGACGTAACCTCGTTCAACGAAGCGCGCAAACATACGTGCGGTCTCAGCTTCGTAATGGTTCGACATGGTGAGGTATGGGTCTGCCCATGTCCCGAGGATGCCAAGGCGTTTGAAGTCCCGCGTCTGATTCTTCAGTGCCTGCGCTGCGTGCTCACGGCAAGCCCGCCTGATGGACACTGCCGACATGTTTGCTTTCTTAGCTCCCAGCTTGCGATCTACGTACAGCTCAATCGGCAACCCGTGGCAGTCGTAACCCGGAACATAAGGCGCGTCGTAACCCATCATGGTGCGCGATTTTACGATGAAGTCCTTGAGTACCTTATTCATCGCGGTGCCGAGATGGATGTCTGCGTTTGCGTATGGCGGGCCATCATGAAGAATGAATTTTGAGGCGCCGGCGCGCGCCTGCCGGATCAGTTGATACAGATTCAAGTCTTCCCATTTCTTCAAACGGGCTGGTTCTGCCTGAGTCAGGTTAGCCTTCTGCGAAAACCCAGTTTTCGGCAGATTGACTGTCTTCTTTAGGTCGAGTGGGGTTTCAGTGGACATAAGAATAATGAATAGTAGCAGACGGGTTTTGAATTTCGGAATTGGGATTGCGGATTGCGGATTTCTGGTTCTCGGCTGAGCTCGCAATCCGCAATCCGCAATCCCAATTCCGAAATTCAAAAACCCGAACCATCTTTGGACTTGATGGTTCGGGTTTTCGGGTTCGCACGATATGCGATTTTATTTCAACCGATGAACATCTCATCCTCTCCGTAGGTTTGATTGATGGGCTTCGGCACTGGCGCAACGAGGACTTCGAGGCCGCGGCGGAAGCCCGCCATAATCGCGGCCAACTCGCGAGCTGGCTCAATCACCTTGGTTTGTATGAAGTCAGTTGTCATCGTGACTTGCAAATTGGTTCTATCAATTGTCCTGCTCACCAGTTCAACTTTATCGCGTGCTTCGTAGGCTGTGTCGCTGACCAGTTCCTTCAATTCGGCCACTTCACTCTTAATGATTGCCAGCGAATCAGACAGGTGCATACTCGCCGTTGCTAAATGGCTAGAGACCGCATTGAACTGTTCAGAAATAAACTTACCCTGAACAGCAATCTGTTTCCCCTGCTCGCTGATTAATGTGACTCGCTCAATCAGCGGTTCCATCTTGAGTTCCATCCGGCCGACAGACTTAACCGCGCGATTCACAAAAACAGCGATAGCGATCATCGCAATTGCAATTACGATGAACGAAGCAGCAATAACCACCAGGATCCAGAACAGCGGATCGTGTGGAGTGATTTGGAGTGCTAGACGAGTCATTTCAGATTTCAGACTTCAGATTTCAGATTTTAGACTGATCGGTAAAATTGCATTTACTGAAGGATCAATCTGCAATCTGAAATCTTCAATCAACAATATTCCTAGTTGGCTTTTTCTCCGTAGTTTGGAGCGGCTTCGATGCGGCCCGACATTTCAGTTTTGCGCTTCTCTTCCTGGTAGGCCTTCTTTCCAGCGTCGATTGCGGCAGCTACTGTGTTTGTCTGCCGGGAAGCAGCGTCACGAGCCGTTTGAGCCACCTCGCCTACCTTGTCTGCTGCTTGTGTATAGAGTTCAGCAGCTCGGTCACGAGTCGCTTCATAGTATTCGCCAGCTCGTTCACGACCTTGCTGATAGTACTCACCGGCACGATCGCCAAGCTGCTGCGCTGCTTCGCGTGAGCGATCAATGCCTTTTCGAGTTGCATCAGCGATGTCGCCGCGGAGTTCGTGTCCTGATTTAGGAGCAAACAACAGAGCAATCACTGCTCCGATGCCGCCACCGATCAGCAGGTAGGTTAACCGAGTTGAGATGCTGTCGCCACTATCTCGCCGATATTCGTCGTATCCCATTTCTTTGTGAGTCCTTTCTCAAAAGCGAAGCCCTATTGCTTCGCTGGTTTCTTAAAAAAACGAGGGATTATTACGGTTTGGACTATAGCAAACACAGAAGAGGGTAGCAATCAATCCGACTAATTTCAGATTTAAGATTTCAGATTTTAGATTGGTCTCTGAGTTCCCCGAATGGACCATAAATTTGGGACGCTTTTTGGCGTAAATCTGAAATCTACAATCTTAAATCTGAAATCCTATTCATTCTTTTGCCCGCCCCCATTATATTGGTCCAACTTCCGGTAAAGGGTCTTCCTCCCGATGCCCAGTGCCCGGGCGGCGTGTGATTTATCGCCTTCGGTGTAGTCGAGTGTAGCCTCAATTGCCTGACGCTCGATCTCTTCCATTGAAGACGGGACCGTAATTTCAAAGGTAGTAGTCCGCCCTTCGCTCGCAGCCTTGGCCCGTTCAACCTTTATCCGGTCGCGTGCCTCAAGTGCAATTTTGGTAATGACCTCAGGCAGATCTTCCAACTCAATTTGTCGACCAGAAGCAATAATCACAGCTCGTTCGATCGCATTTTCGAGTTCGCGCACGTTTCCCGGCCATTCGTACGTTATCAACCCCTGCAACGCGTCCTTGGAAATCCCCGAGATGAAACGACCGGTCTTTTGTTTGTAATGTTCGAGGAAGTGAATCACGAGCGGATGAATATCTTCCGGCCGTTCGCGCAAAGATGGCAGCCTAATCGGAAACACCGACAAGCGATAATAGAGATCCTGGCGGAACCCACCTAACTCGACTGCTCGTTTCAGATCAACATTCGACGCCGCAACTACGCGCACGTCTGTTTTGATTACTTCATTGCTGCCAACCCTAGTAAATTCGCCGTCTTGCAGTACGCGTAATAGACGAACCTGCGCCGACAAACTCATCTCGCCTACTTCATCCAAAAACAAAGTTCCACCATTCGCCTCTTCAAATCTTCCACGCCGCAAAGCCCGGGCATCCGTGAACGCGCCCTTCTCATGACCAAACAATTCGGACTCAAGCAGTGTCTCCGGAATCGCTCCGCAGTTGAGCTTTACGTATGGCTGATCTTCTCGACCAGAGTTGTAGTGAATCAGATTGGCGAGCAGTTCCTTACCGGTACCCGATTCACCCTCGATCAGGACTGTCGTCTGTGTATCCGCTACGCTCAACGCGAGTTCAATGGCGCGTCTGATGGCTGCAGTTTGGCCGATAATCCGTTCCTCACCGTAACGCTCATGTAGCGCGCTACGCAGGTGCATGATCTCGGCCGATAGCTGATCTCTCTCGAGCGCGGTGCCAATCTGATCGGCGATACCTTCAACTAACGCAACTTCGTGGTCCTGGAATCCTTCGCGCGCTTCGCTCCATACAAGACCCAGCAAGCCAAACGTGTGGCCAGCGACACGCACTGGTGCTACCAATGCTGCACGTCCTCCAAGAACGGAGTTGAACATAAGTCGAAACGGAAACGGCAGATCAGTTTCAAGCAGGCGCAATGTCTTGCCCTGTGCAAGAACTTCGACCATTGCCGGAAAGGCAGTGACATCCAAAGATTGTCCATGCTGAGCAAATAATCCCTGGACTTGTTCGATGGAAGCGTGTGGCGCTGCCTTAAATGCGGCGAGACTTATTCGGCTACCGGCTGGATCGAGAACTCCGAGTGCCGAGTAATCAGCCTCTACAAGAGCAATCGCCCGTTCGAGTACCAAACTCGATACCTCACGAAAATCTGATCGCGCATTCAATGCATTTGCGATCGACAACAGGGCACGCTTAGTTTCAGCTTCGCGCTCCTTATCCGTATAAAGACGGGTGTACTGGTAGCCAACCGCAATTTGTCCAGCAATTGACTGCAGGAACGAAACCTCGTCGTCTAACCACTCACGTGGGGTGCGCGTGGTGTGGAGTCCTACGAGACCGAGTACGTCATCACCGAGTATGACCGGTACAACCAGTAAGGAACGTGTTCCTAAACTCGCAGCCAAAAACCGGACTTTCTGATCAAGGCCCGATGCCGCTACATCATCCAGGCGAATCGGCTTTTTGATATCAACTCGTTCTGACAGTTGTTTGAGATCTAATGGGATTACCGTCCCCAGACTTGACGGTACATCATTCGAAGCGCGCCATTCATGGCTGATTCGCAATTCACTGGAGGAAGTGAGCTGAATAACGTCGCAACGATCGACGTTCATCATCCGACCTAGCTCCGAAACGATGACGTTTAGAAACCGGTCGAGGTTAATCGCGCTCGGCAAGGTCATCGCGAGACGATTGATAATCGCCTCACGGGCTTCGTGCATTTTGATTTTGCGTTCTAGCGAAAGAGACTGTGCGCTGTTTGATGACATTGGAATCGGTTGGGAGCTGGCTTCTGGATCATAGTCGAAGCCTTCGTTGGGAAGCAAAAGGGCGACGGGGCGAGTGGGCGAGTGGGCGACGGGGAGATGGGGCGACGGGGAGATGGGGGAGTGGGCGACGCACCCAGTCGGCCCCTCGCCCCATCAGCCACACGCCCCCACGCCCACACACCCC